>NZ_RZOL01000277.1:0-8034 GCF_004022985.1 Mesorhizobium sp. M7A.F.Ca.ET.027.02.1.1
ACGACCTTCTGGATCATCATCGCCGGTGCGGTCGCGACCTATCTGACGCGCATCGGCGGGCATCTGGTCATCTCCCGCTTCGAAACAATCCATCCGCGCGTCGAGGCCGGTCTCAACGCCGTGCCGGCGGCGGTGCTGACGACGCTGGTGGCGCCGGAACTGTTGAATGCCGGGCCGGCGGAGTGGGCGGCACTGGTGGTCACCGCGCTGGTTTCGCTGCGCGGCGGGCTGATGGCAATGTTCTTGGCGGGTGCGGCGGTGCTGATCATCGCCCGGCAGTTCGCCGGCTGACTTTTTGTCTTGGTCAGTCCACGTATGCTCACCAACGCGGCGCCGACACATGTAGTGATCGAGGCAATAATTCCTGTCAGGCGCTTCTTGAAAATCGAAGCGATCCACACCGCGCTCAGCCGAATTGCCTCCGATCTCTCCTGATGGGCGTGACGCACAAGGTTGGTGTAAAGGGCGTCGCGCTGCATCGGAGTCAATGCGCCAAGATCGATCGGCCAGGGGCCGAGAGGTTCAGGTGACATTTCCATCTCCCGTGGACGCCCGGATCGGCGTCGATAACAGGCGATTTACGCGCCGTTGATCATCCGATAAAATGAATTATTAAGATCATTTTATTCTCCGGGAGAGATGTATGGATTTGGCCGACCTTCGCATCTTTCGCATGGTGGTGCGCGAGGGCGGTATCACCAAGGCGGCGGAAAAGCTGTTTCGCGTGCAGTCGAACGTGACCACTCGCATCCGGCAGCTTGAAGAGGATCTGGGCGTGCGGCTGTTTATCCGCGAAGGTAAGCGGCTGCAGGTGTCGCCCGCCGGCCTAAGGTTGGTTGTCTACGCGGACCGGTTGCTGGCGCTTGCCGAGGAAGCGCGAACGGCGGTCCTCGATCCGCGCCCACGCGGTAAGCTGCGACTTGGCGCTATGGAGAGCACCGCCGCGGCTCGGCTTCCTGGCCTGCTCGCCGAGTACCACGCACGCTATCCCGAGGTGGAGATTCAACTGCGCACCGGCAACCCGCAGGTTCTCGCGGCCGCCATGCTCGCCGGCGAAGTCGACGCTGCGCTCGCGGCCGAGCCGCTCGCAGACGCTCCATTCGAGAAGCAGGCTGCATTTCGTGAGGAATTGGTCATTGTCTCTGCGGCATCGCGCGGTTCGATTGAGGACCGCAGCGACATGCCCAAAACCATGATAGCCTTCGAGCATGGCTGTCCACATCGCAGGCGGCTGGAAGAATGGTATGCGCGCCGAGGCTTCATGGCCGAGCAAATCGTCGAGCTCGGTTCATATCATGCGATGCTCGGTTGCGTGGCGGCCGGCATGGGCATAGCGCTGATGCCCAAAAGCGTGCTCAAGGGCTTCCCTGAAAGTGGCAGGCTGCAGGTGCATGAACTGCCTTCGGACGAGGACAGTGCCCTGACGGTATTGTTTTGGCGCAAGGGAGCCGGCTCTCCCAACGTCCAGGCTTTGCGGGAGCTGCTTGCGGAGCAAGGCTCCCCAATACCAAGCAAGGTTTCCGCCGCGGCTACTGCTTGAGATCGTGCGGCAATGGCGCGGTGGCCTTTCCTAGCCAGGCCAGCGTCTCGCCGTCGAGCATCGGCCCGATCTCGGCCAACACGCGTGCATGATATGCGTCGAGCCAATGCAGCTCGTCGCGCGTCAGGAGGTCCGACTGCACCAGCCTGGTATCGATCGGCGCCAGCGTCAGCGTCTCGAAGCCGTGCATGGCGATGTCTCCGCCCTCGATCTCTTGCGCCGGCGTCACCAGGATCAGGTTCTCGATGCGGATGCCGTAGGCGCCTTCCTTGTAGTAGCCCGGCTCGTTGGACAGCATCATGCCTTCGAGCAGCTTTTCGGTGCCGGTGCGGGCGATGCGCTGCGGCCCTTCATGCACCGCCAGATACGAGCCGACGCCATGGCCGGTGCCGTGGGCGAAGTCGCAACCGTGCTTCCACAGCGCCATGCGCGCGACGGCATCGATCTCGGAGCCGCGCGTGCCGGAGGGAAAGCGCAAGGTGGAAATGCCGATCATGCCTTTCAGTACCAGGGTGAAGCGTTCGCGCATCTCCTGCGTCGGCTGGCCGATCGGCACGGTGCGCGTGATGTCGGTGGTGCCGTCCTGATACTGCGCGCCGGAATCGAGCAGGAACAGTTCGCCGGCCTGCAGCTTGCGGCTGGTGGCGCGCGACACGCGGTAATGCATGATGGCACCGTTCGGACCGGCGCCCGAAATGGTGTCGAAGGAGACATCGCGCAGCGGCATCTGCGTTTCCTCGCCGGTCTGCCGCCGCGTCTCCTCCAGCCGGGTGACCACCGATATCTCATCGAGCGATCCGGGTTTTTGCCGCTCCAGCCAGCACAGAAGCTTCGCCACGGCCGCACCGTCACGCCGATGCGCGGCGCGCGAGCCGTTGATCTCGGCCTGGTTCTTGGTGGCGCGCGGGATGCGGGCGGGGTCTGCTGCTGCAACGACGGCGCCGCCATTGGCCTCGACCAGCATGCGCAGCCGGTCGGCCGCCAGCACCGGGTCGAGCGCGATTTTCGCGCCACTCTTGGCAAGGGCGACGATCGCGGCTTGGAATTCGCCGGGCCCATGCGGCTCGGCGAGTTGGGTGAGATAGGCCGCGACCTGGCGCGAGAATTTGCGCTTATCCATGAAAAGCTGGTGCGACCCATCGGCGGCAAGAATGGCGAAGCCGAGCGCCAGCGGCGTGTGCGGCACGTCGCCGCCGCGGATGTTGAAGGCCCAGGCGATGGAGGAGGGGTCGGTCAGCACCGCATGGGTGGCGCCGTCCTTTGCGATCGCCGCCGCCAACCGCGCGAGCTTGTCCTTGGCGAGTTCGCCGGCAAAGCCGATCGGGTGAAGTTCGACCGGGGCCACCGGCGCGTCGGGCTGATCCTTCCAGATGATGTCAATCGGGTTCTTGTCGAGCGGCACCAGCACGGCGCCTGATTTGTCGGCCGAGGCCTGCAGCGCCTTGACCTCGCTGATCGTGTGCAGCCATGGATCGAAGCCGAGCCGTGCGCCCTTGCCAAGATTGTCTTTCAGCCAGACAGCCGGCGGATTGTCGACCAGGCTTTCGATCGAAAAGACGTCCAGGTCGACCTCGCTGCGCACCTGCAGCGTGTAGCGCCCGTCGACAAAGACGAAGGCGCGGTCGCGCAGGACGATGGCGACACCGGCCGAGCCGCTGAAGCCGGTCAGCCATTTCAGCCGCGCCGAACGGTCGGCGACATATTCACCCTGGTGCTCGTCGGCGCGCGGCACGATGAAACCATCAAGCCCGTTGGCTTCAAGCCATTGGCGCAGGAGCGCCACGCGCGGTTTGCCGACGGCCGGGTCGCCGGCGGAATCGAAGGTCTGGAACATTGTGGGCCTCCTGATATCCGCGGGACCGTAGCCTATGGACTGGGAAATCGGAATCGATTTCCGGCTGCGCGCAACCTGCTACAGCATCGCTGGACTGACAACCGGGGGAACTTGGTCCAAGCTCGGTCGGTCCCGGGCTCAATGCTTGAGGTGGATCGTCACCCAGCCCTCGCGGTGCAAGGTTCTGACATGGCGAAAATTCTGGCCGACATAGGCCGAGATGACGGCGTCGCGCTGGCGGTCGAGGATGCCTGACAGCACGATCGAGCCGCCGAGCGCGATGTGGCCAGCCATTTGCGGCGCCAGCCGCATCAGCGGCCGTGCCAATATGTTGGCGACGATCAGATCGAAGGGCGCGCGCCTGCCGAAGATCGGGTGGTGAAAGCCCGGCGCCGTTGCCGTTTCCACCAGTGCCTTGACGTGGTTGAGCCGCGCATTGGCGGCAGCCACCCGCACCGCCACCGGATCGATGTCGGTGGCCAGCACAGGAATATGCGCCAGCTTGGCGACTGCAATCGCCAGCACCGCGCTGCCGGTGCCGAGGTCGAGCGCATTGCGCGGATGCTCGCGCCGGACCACTCTTTCCAGCATCTCCAGGCAGCCGGCGGTGGTGCCGTGATGGCCGGTGCCGAAGGCGAGGCCGGCCTCGATCTCGATGGCGAGTTCGCCGCTGTGGCGTTTCCTGCGGTCATGCGCGCCGTGGACGAAGAAACGTCCGGCACGCACCGGCTTCAGCTCTTCCAGCGAATGCGCCACCCAGTCGATGTCGGGCAGGGCCTCGCGCTCGATCGGCTTCGACAGGGAAAGGCCGGCAAGGATGTCGTTCAAGCGGGTCTCGACCGCATCGACGTCGCCATCGGCATAGAGCGACACTTCGTGGATGTCCTTGTCCTCGTCGACCTCCAGGACGGCGATCGGCAGCCCTTCTTCCTCGAAGGCTGCCTCAAGCGCCGCGAAAATGCTGACGGAATCGGTCTTTCCGGTGGTGAAGTAGAGGCGCGTCTGGGTCATGAAATGGTTATCAGCTTTTCGCCGCCAGCCGCTTCAGCTTGGCGATGGCCGTATCGGCGCTTTCGCCATAGGCGATTGTGCCGGCAAAGTCGCCATTGGCGTTGAGCAGCAGCACCGAGGCGGTGTGGTCCATCGTGTAGTCGCCGTCGCCGGTGTCGACCTTCTTCCAGTAGATGCCGAACGACTTGGCCATGGCATGGACCTTGTCGGGAGCGCCCGTGATGCCGACGATGCGGTCGGAGAAATTGCTGACATAGGCGTTCATCACTTCCGGCGTGTCGCGCTCGGGGTCGACCGAGACGAAATAGGCGTGCAGGTTCTTGCCGTCGTCGCCGAGCGTCTTCAGCCAGCCGGCCAGTTCGAACAGCGTGGTCGGGCAGACCTCGGGGCAATGGGTGAAGCCGAAGAAGACGACGCTGGGCTGACCCCTGAAGGCAGCCTCGGTGATCGGCGCGCCTTTCTGGTCGACTAGGGTGAAGGCAGCGCCGAAGGGCTCGCCGCCATAATGGCCGCGGTACCAGTCGAAGGTCAGCCAGCCGATACCGGCGGCCATCAGGACGAGAATGCCGACCAGGATAGAACGCATCATCAGAAAAGTCCGTCTGCAGAAATCATCGCGCGGCTCAATGCCGCGCCTGTGCGACAGTCTTAGCGGTTCGGCCTCGCACAGGCAAAGTGCCGCGTTGCCGCAACCGCAGTGGTGTCGACCTATCTGCTTGCAAAGCCGGGCTGCTCGCCCCACCTGTGACCGGCAACTCGAACCGCAGGAGGCTCCCTTGCCACGACTGATTGGGCACGGACTGATTGGGCGAAAACTGATCGGCGGCGCGTTGGCCGCGTGTGTTGTCGTTGGCGCCGGTGCCGCGGTCGCCGAGGAAGTCGGCAAGGTCGGAGTCGACTGGCTCGGCAACGACATCATCGTCGAAGCGATCAAGGATCCGAAAGTGGAAGGCGTGACCTGCCACGTCTCCTATTTCGATCGCGGTATCATCGATCGCCTGCACAAGGGCAACTGGTTCGAGGATCCGTCCGATTCCTCCATCTCCTGCCGCCAGACCGGCCCGATCACGATCGGCGACATCGACATGAGCGAGGGCGGCGAGGAGGTGTTCAAGCAAGGCATCAGCCTGATCTGGAAGAAGCAGGTGGTGAACCGCATCTACGACAAGCCCAATGAGACGCTGATCTATCTCTCGCATTCGCGCCAGGTGCAGAACGGCTCGGCCAAAATGTCGGTCACCACCGTGCCGCTCTACGGCCAGAACGTGGTGTGGAGCAAAGGCAAGCCGCAATAGGCTGCTTAGTTCCTTCGGGAGCCGGACGGACGAATGGTCCCGCTGCGGGACCATTCGCTCGGCGAATCCTTGCTGGGAGACGATCTGAGGGACGATTGGTCCCGCTTGCGGGACCAATCGCCTAGGCGTAAAGCCGCCGGCATGGAGCGTTCCGAAAACCTCGTCCCGAAAGACCCCGAGCCGCGTATCCATCCGACCGCGGAGCTGAAGGCGTGCAAGCTCGGCCGCTATGCCTCGATCGGCGAGCGGGTGGTGCTGCGCGAGGTGAATGTCGGCGACTTCTCTTATTTTGAACGCCACTGTGAAGCGATCTACACGACGATCGGGAAATTCTGCTCGATCGCCGCCAACAGCCGTATCAATGCGCTGGAGCATCCCATAGAGCGGCTGACCCAGCACAAGCTCAGCTACCGGCCGAACGAGTATTTTCGTTGGCTGGGCGTCGATGCCGCCTTCCGCGAGCGGCGGCAGGCAAAAGCCGTGACCATCGGCCATGATGTCTGGATCGGCCACGGCGCGGTGATCATGCCTGGCGTCGCCATCGGCAACGGTGCCGTCATCGGCGCCAACGCCGTGGTGACGCGTGACGTGCCGTCCTATGCGATCGTCGCCGGCGTGCCGGCGAAGGCTCTCCGGCCACGCTTCACTCCGGATATCGCGGTGCGGATCGAAGCTCTCGCCTGGTGGGACTGGCCGGTCGAAAAGCTGGCCAGAGCGGTTCCCGACATGCAGGCCATGCCGATCGAAGCGTTCCTCGACCGCTGGGAAAACGACGCCGTCTGACCAGTTCAAGTGCGTAGCGTTGAGACGGAGTCGGGCGACGCGCTTCAAGGCCCGCCGGACTGAAACCCCTTCCGCCATGCGGGGGTGGCGCAGCGGAAGGGGTGGAGTTAAACCGCTGTGAAGCGGAAGGAACAGGCACTCTCGCCTGCAGGGTCATTGTGACATTGGACCCATAAGGTGTGTTTTCCAGGCTATTCTCCCTATGCGTGTAGGCAATTGTACCTAGAGGTATTTGCTTGCATCGGGAACCTGAAACGGTCGCTGATTGTTCTCATCGCGCCGCAGCGTTGAGGATTTCGATAGATGGAAAAGCATTTCACCAAGGTCGCCAACTGGGTCGCCCGCATAGCCGGCCTGCCGCCGACATTCGCCCTCTGTTGCCTGATCGTCATCGTCTGGGCGGTGAGCGGTCCGTTCTTCGGCTTTTCGGACACCTGGCAGCTCGTCATCAACACGGGCACGACCATCATCACCTTCCTGATGGTCTTCCTGATCCAGAACACTCAGAACCGCGACGGCGCGGCGATCCAGGCCAAGCTCGACGAACTGATCCGGGTCGGCAAGGGCCACAACCACTTCATCGGCATCGAGCATCTGACCGAATCCGAAGTCGAGGAAATCCGCGCCAAATGCGAGCGTGCTGCAAAGCGGCATGACGAACAAATCGCCGACATGGCGGCGAAGAAGGTTGTGGCGAAAAAGCGCGGGTCGAAAAAGCAGGCGGCCTGAAGATCAGTTCTTCATGAACGCCGCGAAACTGTCCTTGTGGTCCGGGTGCCAGCGCGACAGGGCTGGGCGGTTCTCGATGATGTCGCCGATCGCCCAGGCCATGCGCTTTTCATCCAGCGGGCGGGCCGCCTCATTGTCCGGGCACAGGATGTAGAAATCGCCTCGGGTCAGGGATTCCAGCATGAAATCCACAACCTGTTCGCCGGTCCAGGCGCCGGCCGGTTTTTCCGTCGCGCCCTCGGTCAGGCCGGTAAAGGTGAAGCCGGGGATCAGCAGATGAGCAGCGACATGGGCGCCGGGTTCGTTGCGCAACGCATGCGACAGGCCCTCGGTGAAGGTTTTCACCCCAGCCTTGGAGACATTGTAGGCAAGATTGCCGGGCGGCGTGGTGATGCCTTGCTTGGAGCCGGTGTTGACGATCAGACCCGGCCCGGCCGAGGCCAGCATGCGCGGCGCGAAGGCCTCGACGCCATGCACGACGCCCCAGAAATTGATGTCCAGCAGCCGTTTCCAGGAATCGCGGTTTTCCCATGGCTTTCCGGGGTTGTCGCCGACGCCGGCATTGTTCATCAGCAGCGACACGCCGTCGAAGGCGCCGAACGCCCTCTCGGCGAGGCGGTCCACTTCATCCGCCTTCGAAACGTCGGTGGCGACGGCAAGCACGGCGTCGTCGCCGGCAATCGCAGAAACGGCGCGCGAGGCTTCGTCAAGCCGAGCGCCGCCAATGTCGGCCAGCACGATCTTCATGCCCAGCAGTGCAAGCCGCTTGGCGGCCGCCAGACCGATGCCGCTGGCGGCGCCGGTGATCACGGCGGCATTGCCTGGGGCAAGCGCGGGCAGGG
>NZ_RZOL01000278.1:0-8020 GCF_004022985.1 Mesorhizobium sp. M7A.F.Ca.ET.027.02.1.1
GCCGTCAGCCTCACGCCTCGTGCTTGGTCTCTTTGGCCGAGCGCGCCTCGGCCGGCGCCAGCACGGCAACCAGCAATGCGGCGGTGAGGAACGCGCCGATCGCTGCCGTCAGCATCGCGGCGTGGAAGCCGCCGGCATAGGCGGCAGCATAGAGTTCATGCACGCCGCTTTCGCCCATCGCCGCATCGGTTGCGAAATCATGCCGTGAAATCGCAGCACGGGCGACCGCTTCCGCGTTGGCGACACCGGCATCGCCGAGATACCCGGTCAAAAGGTTGGTTGCCCGCATGCTCATCAAGGCGCCGAGCAAGGCGATGCCGATGGCAAGGCCGCTCTGGCGGGTGGCATTGATGACCGCCGACACCATGCCCGAGCGTTCGCGCGGCGCATAGGACATGGCGGCAGCGCTGCCGGTCGGGATTGCAAGCGCGTTGCCGAGGCCGCCAATGGCGAACAGAAGGCACAGCATCGCGTAGGACGTCGAAGGGCCGGCCCAGCACATGCCGAGCATGGACAGGCCGATAGCAACATAGCCGATGGTCATCAGCGCAGAGTGACCATAGCGGGCGCTCAGCCTGCCGATCCATGGCGACACCACGATCTGGACGATGAAGGCCGGCGCCATGCGCAGGCCGGTCTGCGTCGGCGACCAGCCCTGCACCTGCTGCAGGAACATCGAGAAGAAGAAGACGCTGGAATAGGAGGTGAAGCCGAGCGCGAACGAAGCGACATTGGCGACGGCAAAGCGGACATCGCGGAACAGGCCAAGCGGCAGCATCGGGCGTGCAGTGCGCGCCTCGAAGCCGAGGAAAGCAGCCAGGCCGACGACGCCGGCGACCAGCGCCGCGACCGTCCTTGGCTCGCCCCAGCCATTCTCGCCGGCCGAGATCAGGCCGAAGGTCAGCGCCCCCAGCCAAAGGATGCTGAGAGCCAGGCCGACGAGGTCGAGATGGGCATGTTCGGGATGCGCCGTCTCGTTGATCGAAACAGCACCGAGCGCGATCGTGATCAAGCCCAGCGGCAGGTTGATCAGGAAGATGCTTTGCCAGCCGACGGTCTCGACCAGGATGCCACCGAGGACGGGACCAACGAGCAGAGAGATGGCGGCGAACGACGCCCAGCCGCCAATGACGCCAGCGCGCTGGCGCGCATCGGGAAAGGCCTGCGTCAGGATCGACAGCGCGCCTGGAATGAGCAGTGAGCCGGCGATGCCCTGTACCACCCGGCCGGCCAGCAGAACCGGCAGATTGGGCGCGACGGCGCAGATCAGCGAGCCGGCCACGAAGATGCCGACGCCGGCCAGCCACGAGCGCTTGCGGCCATAGCGGTCGCCGATCAGGCCGGACGACAGCATGAAGGCGGACAGGCACAGCGTGTAGGCGTCGACCACCCATTGCAGGCCGCCGAAATCGGTTTGCAACGCCTGCTGGATGGTCGGCAGCGCGACATTGACGATACTGACGTCGAGCAGAGCCACGAACGAACCAAGATAGATAGCGGCGACCAGGGGCAGACGGTGCTTTGACATGGCTATATCCAGACGTGAGTTAGAGGCCATGCAGGTGCTACAGTCAAAGCCGAAGTGGCTCCGAGGGACGTTGCCGGCCGGCATGGCGTGCGAGCCAGACGCGCGAAATCAGCTTACAATCCGGGAAACGTGCGCAGCGAACCCGCGGACCATCGTCATATGACGACGAGGAAGCCGGCCGCATTCGATCAACCATGAAGCCTCGGAAGGGAGATGCATCATGGCCAAAGGCGGCAATCCATCAAACAATCACGACGGCGAATTCATAGTGTCCGGGCCGGGCACTGAAAATACCGAGCGGTTCAAGCAGGCGCTCAGTGTTTCATTTGCCGAGCAGACAGCCACATCAATGAACTATTTCAAGCAGTCGGACCCTAACGACGAGGGCCAGATCTCCGCTCTTGGCGAGGCAAAAATTGATTACCTGAAAGCACAGTCGGGCTGTTACTGGACCGAGGAAACTGAAAAATGGACCAGGGCAAAACTGAAACGCTTTGCCGATCGCAACGATCGAAAGCGAATTCTAGGCAACAGTTTCGATCGCTCCGAAATGGTTGTCTTGCCGCGCCGCAAAGATGGGGCGATGCCGATGGAAACGCGGCAACTGCAAGGCGATCCCTATGAGTATTTCCATTTTTGGCCTGGCACCTTCGGTAACTACAAATACAGCTGGTTCAACCGGACCGGGGACGGACGCATTCTGCGAGACGAATCTTACGAGTGGGATGGAGCGCCGGATTTGGGCGGCTTGGTATTTTTCGAAAACAACAGCGCCGGCGATAGAGATTACCTGCACGCCATGCTCGAAAGCGGCATCTGGTTTACCTACACTCCCAAGAAGACCGGCCGGCTCGACTTGTTTGCGGAATTCGTCTCCACCTACGACACAAGGTACAGGTGGATGCGTGACGAAATCGGCTACAGCCACACCAGAGTCCTTCAGGCGACCAATGTCGTTTTTGGCACCTTTTCAGGCGATCAAGCCGTGGGACGAGATTACCGAAGCAACAGCACCCTTGTCGATTTTCAGCGTTGGTTTGAAGGGGACGTAGGGGGGGTCTCCGATTTCGGAGAAAATGGCTTTGACGACGGAACAATACACAATTTTTTTGGGCGGCCGGGCGCAATGGTTTTGCCGGACAACCGATCGAGATTTTGGTCGGCTGCAGGGTCTTGATGGACTGCTATCTCAACGATGTCAGCATCAGGGCGTGGGAAGGCGCCCGGCGGAGGCTGAATTTTCTGGGCGTCAGAGTGGTTTAAATGCCAGCGGTTTTGCAGCTGGCGCGACGATCGCTGCGGCAGGAAGCCTGCCCTCCGCCGGTTAGGTGTCTCGGCCGCCAAACTGCTCGTCGGTGACCCCCTCCAGCCAATCGACATGGACATCGTCGAGCGCCTCCTGCATCGCGATATGCGTCATCGCCGATTTCGGCGCCGCGCCATGCCAGTGTTTTTCGCCAGGCGCGAACGAGATGACGTCGCCGGCCCTGATCTCCTGGATCGGGCCGCCCCACGTCTGGGCAAGCCCGGCGCCCACCGTCACGTACAGCGTCTGGCCAAGCGGATGCGTATGCCAGTGGGTGCGCGCGCCCGGCTCGAAGCTGACCAGCGTGGCCCGCAGCCGCGCCGGCGCCTCTTTCTCGATGATCGGCGTCTGCAGCACCCGGCCGGTGAAGTATTTTTCCGGCGCGATGACGCTCGGCACGCTGCCGCAGGCAATGATCTTCATGGGTCGATGGTCCTTCAAACAGCGGGCGATGGGTCGCCTGTTTTCAGTTTCGGCCGATATCGGCCGACGTGCAACAGCTTCCGGCTGCCAGCCCAGCATATGATCCGCACCGGCCACGGCCGAGCAAAGGATTTCTATTTTTCTTGCCCTGCCGGCAAACAAGTGGGACGATGGCTTTGGGCAGGTGGCACTTGAAAAGAACCCCGCCCGCGACGGTCGAAACAGGCCGGCCGCCGCTCAGGACCGATTGACCACGCCTGAACCATGCATGCCAGTCGGTCCTACGGGAAACGCCTGAGTGGAGGTCAGTCATGGGTACTCGCGCCGGAGGACGACGCACGGGACCGAAATGCATTGCCATAGTCGGTCCCTTCGCAAGCGGTAAGACGACACTTCTCGAAGCCATATTGGCCCGTACGGGCTCAATTCCCCGACAAAATCCCGTTTCATCAGGCAACACCGTTTCGGATCATTCGCCCGAGGCGCGCGCCCACGCCATGAGCGTCGAGGCGACGGTCGCCACGACCGAATTCATGGGCGAGCAGATCACCTTCGTCGACTGTCCCGGTTCCATCGAATTCTCTTTCGAGGCCGAACCGGTGCTGGCCGCCTGCGACCTCGCGGTCGTCGTAGCCGAGGCCGATGAAAAGAAGATCCCTGCCCTGCAACTGATCATGCGCAAGCTCGACGATCTCGGAGTGCCGCGCATTCTGTTCCTCAACAAGGTCGACAAGGCAATCACCGGCGTGCGCGACACGCTGAAGATGCTGCAGCCGGCCAGTGCCGTGCCGTTGCTGCTGCGCCAGATTCCGCTGCGCAAGGACGGTGTCGTCATTGGTTCGATCGACCTGGCGCTGGAGCGCGCCTACATCTATCGCGAATATGCCGAAAGCGAGGTGGCGCAGATTCCCGGCGACGACAAGGCGCGCGAGCTCGAAGCGCGTTTCTCGATGCTGGAGACGCTGGCCGACCATGATGACCAGTTGATGGAACAACTGCTCGAGGAGATCGAGCCGCCCAAGGATGCGATCTTCGACGACCTCGCCGCCGACCTGCGTGACGGTGCGGTGATCCCGGTGCTGATCGGCACCGCCGAAAAAGGCAACGGCGTGCTGCGCCTCCTGAAGGCGATCCGCCACGACGCACCCGACATCGAGGCGACCCGCAAACGGCTCGGTGCACCCGACGGCGCGGCTACCCTGGTCCAGGTGATGAAAACCATCCACACCTCGCATGGCGGCAAGCTGTCGGTGTCGCGCATCCTCTCCGGTCAGGTCGTCGACGGTTCCGAACTCTGGCTGCCCGGCGGCGACACGGCCAAGGTTTCCGGCATCTACCGGATGCTCGGCAAGGACCAGTCCAAGCTCTCCATCGCCAAGGTCGGCGACACGGTGGCACTGGGCAAGCTGGACGAGGTCAAGACCGGCCAGACGCTGAGCTCGGCCAAGGGCGGCATCAAGCCGCTCGTCCAGTTCGAGCCGCCGCAGCCGGTCTTCGCCTTCGCGCTCCGCCCCAAGGAGCGCAAGGACGAAGTGAAGATGTCGGCTGCCATCCAGCGGCTGGCCGAGGAGGACCCCTCGCTCAGCCTGCGCCACAATCAGGACTCGGCCGAAACCGTGCTGTCGGGCCATGGCGAGATGCATCTGCGCGTGGTGCGCGAGCGGCTGGAAGGCAAGAACCAGATACCGGTCGAAGGTCATCCGCCGGCGGTGCCCTATCGCGAGACGATCCGCAAATCGGCGCAGCAGCGCGGCCGTCACAAGAAACAGTCCGGCGGCCATGGCCAGTTCGGCGACGTGGTGATCGAGATCAAGCCGCTGCCGCGCGGTTCCGGCTTCCAGTTCACCGACACCATCACCGGCGGCGTCGTGCCCAAGACCTACATCCAGTCGGTCGAGACCGGGGTCCGCGACTATCTGAAATCCGGGCCGCTGGGCTTTCCGGTCGTGGATGTCGCAGTCAACCTGTCGGACGGCTCCTATCATGCGGTCGATTCCTCCGACATGGCTTTCCAGATGGCGGCCAGGCTGGCGATGAAGGAAGGCATGGCCGCGTGCTTGCCGGTGCTCCTGGAGCCCGTGATGAAGGTCGAGATCGTCACCCCCTCCGACGCCACCTCGAAGATCATCGCTCTCATCCCGCAGCGGCGCGGCCAGATCCTCGGCTACGACGCGCGACCCGACTGGCCGGGATGGGATGTCGTCGAGGCAACCATGCCGCAAGCCGAGATCGGCGACCTGATCATCGAGTTGCGCTCGGCGACCGCGGGCGTTGCCAGCTATCGTGCCGTCTTCGACCACATGGCCGAACTCACCGGCCGTCTGGCCGACGACGCCATGAACACCAACGGCAAGGCTGCCTGATGGCGTGGCGTTCCTCTCGAACCTGATTCGGGGGAACAAAAGAAAACGACGTCCGGCGGGGACCGGACGTCGTTTTGTTCGCGGACCGTTTCCTTGGGAGGTAAAACGTCAGGTCCGCCGCATTTGGTACCGCCGAGTTCGGCGGAAAAACGGTTCGGACGCGGTAGCCGCCTGAGCCCGGGCCGTACGAGTGATGCCCCCATCTCCCGTCCGAACCACACCGCGTCCTATGATCTACATAGCAGGTCGCGGGCGTCCGGGATATGTTACCAGAGGTTACATGTCACCGTTACGTGGCAATTGTGATGGAATTTTTGGCCGGCCCAGCAGGGTACAGGCAACAAAAAAGCCGGATCAATGAAGATCCGGCTGAGTTTGATTGGAGTGCCTGTTAAGGCTAACCTCCAGAGGGGAACACTCGAGGGCGCTAATGGGAGGAGAACGCGCCCAGGAGATGATCTATATATGTGCTCATCATGCCCAAGAAACAAGCATCTATTTTGCAACACACACATGCAAAAAGACGCAGGCTGTGGTCTAACCCATTCCAGAAGCCAATAGGACCAGCAAAATCGTCGAAATGGAGCGCTGAATCGGGCAATTGCAACTACAGAATCGCTAATCTCGGCTGGCTTCCGGCTCGAAATGCCAAAACTGGGCAATGATGTGGAAGCGGGCAGCAGGCGTGCATTTCTAAGGCAATCGCGGAGCAAGCAGCCAATGCGGAGGTTTTCGGCGATCGCCGGCAGTGCGGCCTTCTTCATCGCGGCGCCGTGCGTGGTTGCCGGGCTGGTGCCCTGGCTGTTGACCGATCGCTGGGGCTTGCCCTGGTCGGGCCTGCCGGGCTTTGCCCCTGTTGGCGGGCTTCTGATCGTTGCCGCGGGCGCGGCACTCCTGCATGCCTTCGGCCGTTTTGCGCTTGAGGGCCTGGGCACACCCGCACCGGTCGCCCCGACCGAGAGGCTGGTGATAGGCGGCATCTACCGCCATGTCCGCAACCCGATGTATGTCGCCGTGCTGTCGATCATCCTCGGCCAGGCGCTGCTGTTCTCGAGCTGGGCGCTGGTCGCCTATGCCGCCGTCAGCGCTGTCTCCATGGGCGCCTTCGTCAGGCTCTATGAAGAGCCGACGCTTAGCCGCCGTTATGGCGCCGAATACGAGACCTACCGCCGCAACGTGCCCGGCTGGCTGCCTCGGCTGATGCCCTGGCGGGATAATCCCGCAGGGCGTGAAAACGAAAATCAGAAGGACCAGCTTCGGGCTTTGGCGATGATGAAGTCCCGGAACACATGCAGCTTGGCCTGGTTCTTCATCGCGTCGGGATAGGCGAAATAGGTGTCGAAAGACGGCACCTCGGTCTCCGGCAGCAGCTGCACCAGATCGGAGTCCTTGCTGATCACATAGTCGGGCAGCATGGCGATGCCGGCACCGCCCTGCACCGCCCGCTTGATCGACAATATGTCGTTGATCTGCAGCGTCGGCACCCTTTGTCCGCCTTCGAAATCACCGACCGTTTCCAGCCAGTTCAGCTCCGACAGATGCGACGGCACCGGCACGCCGAAGGTGACGATGCGATGGGCCTTCAGCTCGGCGACGGAAGACGGCTTGCCGTGCTTGGCGACATAGGATGGGGCCGCGTAGAGGTGGAAATGCACGGTGAACAGGCGGCGCTGGATCAGGTCCGGCTGCTGCGGCTGGCGCAGCCGGATGGCGCAATCGGCCTGGCGCATGGTGAGATCCAGCTCCTCGTTGGCGAGGATCAACTGCAGGCTGATTTCGGGATAGAGTTCGATGAATTCCTGCACCCGCTCGGTCAGCCAGCCGGCGCCCAGCCCCACCGTCGTTGTCACCCGCAGCACGCCCGACGGGCGATCCTTGGTCTCGGTCAGCCGGGACTTGATGGTCTCCAGCTTCATCAGCACGTCATGCGCCGTGCGAAACAGCATCTCACCTTGCTCGGTCAGCACCAGCCCGCGGGCGTGGCGGTTGAACAGCGGCACGCCGACATCATGCTCGAGCGCGCTGACCTGCCGCGAGATCGCCGATTGCGACAGATGCAATGTCTCGGCCGCATGGGTAAACGACCCCGCCTCCGCCGCAGCGTGAAACACGCGTAGCTTGTCCCAGTCCAACGCCATGATTCCCCTCGTTCTGTTTTGGCGTCTGAATGAAAAATCAGGCTTTTACACGGCGTTTCTAAGCCGCTCTCTGAACTCTCTACTCGGCCGCTTCGCGATGCACTTCGATGCCGGCCAGATACTTCTCCGCCTCGAGCGCGGCCATGCAGCCGAGCCCCGCTGCCGTCACCGCCTGGCGGTAGATATCGTCGGTCACATCGCCGGCCGCGAACACGCCCGGCACATCGGTGCGGGTCGAATCCGGCGCTGTCCACAGATAGCC
>NZ_RZOL01000279.1:0-8014 GCF_004022985.1 Mesorhizobium sp. M7A.F.Ca.ET.027.02.1.1
CGCTTGTATCAGGCGAAGACGCGCTGAAGCCGCGGTTGGTGCTGCTGGCCGACGAACAACTGACCGGCCCGGCGCGCGACAAGGTTGCCGCGCGTGCCGAGCGTTTCGTCAATTTCCAGATCGAGTCGCTGCTGAAGCCACTGGTCGACTTGAAAAACGCCGACCAGATTTCCGGCATCGGCCGCGGCATCGCCTTCCAGCTGGTCGAGAATTTCGGCCTCATCAACCGCCGCGACATCGCCGAGGAGATGAAGTCGCTCGACCAGGAAGGCCGCGCCGCCCTTCGCCGGCTTGGCGTGCGCTTCGGCGCCTACCATGTCTTCGTGCCGGCGCTGATCAAGCCGGCGCCTGCCGGACTGGTGACGCTGTTGTGGGCGCTGAAGAACGACGGCAAGGACAAGCCGGGTTTTGGCGACGTGGTCCATGCGCTCGCCTCGGGTCGCACCTCGGTGGTGATCGACCCTGCTTTCGACAAGACGTTCTATAAGCTTGCCGGCTACCGCAATCTCGGCCGTCGCGCCGTGCGCATCGACATACTGGAACGGCTGGCGGATCTGATCCGTCCGGCGACCAACTGGAAGCCCGGCCTCGGCCAGCGCCCGGACGGCGCCTATGACGGCCAGTCCTTCATGGTGACGCCGCCGATGATGTCGATCCTCGGCGCCACCGCCGACGACATGGAAGAAATTCTCAAGGGTCTCGGCTACCGTGCCGAGCCTAAGCCGGCCGTCGAGGTCAAGGCGCGGCTCGAAGCGCAGGACAACGCCGCCCGCGAAGCGGCGGTGGCGAAACTGGCGACGGAAGAAGCTGCACGAGCCGAGCAGGCCAAAGCGGCGGAAGCCGCGGCAACGGATGCCGCAGCAGAGGCAGCCGTCGAAGGGTCGGAGCCGGCATCGAACGCAGTGGCCGTTTCGGAAACCACGGTCGAAATTCCCGCCGAAATCACCTCCGACGCCGCGGCGGAACCTGCTGCGCCAGCCGTGGAAGAACAGGCGGACGCTCCAGTCGAAACCGTGCAAGACGAAGCGCCTGTAGCCGAGGCTGCGGCCGACGTCGCCGAACCGGCGCCGGTTGAACCGCAGGCAGAGACTGAGACTGCCGAGATCGAAGTTGCAGCGGCAGAAGAAGCCGCAACGCCCGAGCTGGCGGCAAATGCCGCGCCGGCAACGGACGCCGCGCCGGACGAACCTGTGGCGGTGACTGAAGCAGCCGTCGGCGAACCCGCTCCGGAAGCCGAAGGGCCAAAACCCATCCTGTTGTGGCGGCAGGGCCGCTTCGAACAGCGGCCGCGCAACCGCGATGACAACCGCAGGAACAATCGCCCACGCAACGGACAAGCGCGCGGCCGAAGCGATGCGCCTGCGGATGCCGCCGGCGCACCGGCCGCCGCCGCTGCACCCGGCGAACGTCCGGCCCATGAAGGCCGTCGCGATGGAGCCGGCAAGCCGCGCTTCGACCGCTCGAAATTCAAGCCCAAGCCGCAGGCCGAAGGCGAACAGCGACGTGATGGCAGGCCGCAGGGCGAACGTCCCGACCGCCGCGAAGGCCGTCCCGACTGGAAGGGTGGCAGGCCGGATGGCAAAGGTGGCCCGCAAGGCGGCAAGCCGGCCTTCCAGCCGAAGCCGCGCGAGGAGCGCCCGGTGCGTTTCGATCCGGATTCGCCCTTCGCCAAGCTCGCCGCTCTCCGCGACCAGCTGAAGAAGTAGAACCCGGCTCGCTTCGATGGTTGCCGAAGGCCGCCAGCGCATCGACAAATGGCTGTTCTTCTCCCGCGCCGTGAAATCGCGCTCGCTGGCGGCGAAGTTGGTCGTCGCCGGCCGCGTCCGCATCAATCGCGACAAAGCAGCGCAGGCCTCCGACCAAGTCAAGCCAGGCGACGTCCTGACCATCACGCTCGAACGCCGCATCTTCATCTGGAAGGTGCTTGGTGCCGGTGCACGGCGCGGCCCGGCCGAGGAGGCCCGGACGCTCTACGAGGATATGTCGCCACCGCCCGCACCGAAGGGCGAAGCCCCTCCCGATGCATTTCCGGGGCTGCGCGAGGCCGGCAGCGGCCGCCCGACCAAGAAGGAACGTCGCCAGACCGACCGATTGCTCGGCGAAGATTGATGCCTGGCGTCCAAAAACACGCAGTGGTTCTGGGACAACGGCACGCCTGAGGCGAGAACTGAGCCCGGCAAACAGACGCTCTGCGGGACATGACTGACTTCCGCCGGGCCTGCAGTCTGGAATTCCATTCCGGAAACACCGGCACCGTCCGCAATGGCTACCCTTGCAAGCGGTCGACAAAGGCGTTACCTGACGGAAAAAGCCCAACAAAATGGGACGTCCCGGAGCCGACCGATGACCTATGTCGTGACCGACAATTGCATCAAATGCAAATACATGGACTGCATCGAAGTCTGTCCGGTCGACTGTTTCTACGAAGGCGAGAACATGCTCGTCATCCACCCCGACGAGTGCATCGACTGCGGCGTTTGCGAGCCGGAATGCCCGGCCGACGCAATCAAGCCGGACACCGAACCCGGCCTCGACAAATGGCTGCAGGTCAACACCGAATACGCCGAGAAATGGCCCAACATCACCGCCAAGAAGGAACCGCCGGCAGACGCCAAATCCTTCGACGGCGAGGCCGGCAAGTTTGAGAAATACTTCTCGGCCGAGCCCGGCGAAGGCGATTGACAACACGGCCGCAAAGGCCGGTATTACGCTGGGTAAGAGGCACGTCACATTAACCGGCTTGACAGCCGGCGCTGACCTGTGGCCTTCGCGTATGCAGCAAAACCTTGATTCTTCCGACTTTTTGTGTTACATCAGCGAAACATGCCGGTGACACAACGTCGATTTATGGCGCAGACGCCCCAAATCACTGAAAGGTGAAAATCCCATTCGGACCAGAGCGATCTGGGCCAGGCGGTCGCGATGTTGCGGTTTGCCGGTCCGGCTTTTCCGATGGGTTCATCTGTTGTGCGGCTAACGATCGGCTTCCCCGATCGCGCGAGTTCGGACCGGCAGGACGCCGGTGCCACAACAAGGAGTTCAGGGCGTAATGGCAACGATCACCCCGCAGAAGAAGTCCACCGCTGCGCGTCACGGTTTCAAGACCGGCGAGTACATCGTCTACCCGGCGCACGGCGTCGGCCAGATCGTCTCGATCGACGAGCAGGAAGTTGCTGGACACAAGCTGGAACTGTTCGTCATCGACTTTTCGAAGGACAAGATGCGCCTGAAGGTGCCGGTCGCCAAGGCGACCTCCATCGGCATGCGCAAGCTGTCGGAGGAGGATTATGTTGAGCGCGCGCTGAAGGTCGTGCAGGGCCGCGCCCGTGTCAAGCGCACCATGTGGTCGCGCCGCGCCCAGGAATATGATGCGAAGATCAATTCGGGCGACCTGATCTCGATCTCGGAAGTCGTGCGCGACCTCTACCGCGCCGACAACCAGCCGGAGCAGTCCTATTCCGAGCGCCAGCTCTATGAGGCGGCGCTCGACCGCATGGCCCGCGAGATCGCGGCCGTCAACCGCATGTCGGAAACCGAAGCCGTGCGCTTGATCGAGGTCAACCTCAACAAGGGCCCTAAGCGGGGCGCCAAGGCCGACAATGAAGAGGCCGAGCAGGAAGAAGCTGCCTGATCCTTCTCGCCTTTTCGAGAGATCCTGCCTGAAACGATTGGAGGCTCCGGTTTGACCGGGGCCTCTTTTGCTTTTGGGCGGCAGCTTCGATGTTGAAGATGCACCGCGCGCCAGCGTGCTGCATCACGGCTTGCCGGCGCGCCGAACCGTGGTGCCGTCCAGCGCGCGTTTTCGTTTAACGTGTGTCCCCACTTGTCGCCTTGCCAGCAAAGCAGACCGCAGCAATGGTTTCGCGCAATTCCTCGTCGGCGATCGGCTTGTGCAGGATGCGGCTGCCGCTGGCGCTGATCTCCTTGAGGCGCGAAGGCGAGGTATCGCCGGTGATGATGATGGTCGGGACAACGCGGCCGATATGGGCGTGAAGCGCACGGATCGCGTCGGTGCCGGTGGTGTCATTCTCGAGACGGTAGTCTGCGATGATCAGGTCGACCGGCGCATCGCCGGCAGCCAGCGCCGCCGCATGGGCCTTCCGTGCCTCTGCGGCGGAGCGGCCGGGATAGACACGATGTCCTTCCAGGCTGAGCAAGCGCACCATGGCATCGAGAACGTCGCCCTCATCCTCGACCACCATGATGCCGGCGGCACTGCTGGCCGGCGATGTCGTGTCGACCTCTGAGCGAGCCTGCACCGCGCCGGCCTTCGCGACGGTGATGGAAAACAGGGAACCGCGTCCTGGTGTCGAAGCTAATTTCAGGGGGTGCCCCAACAGTTCGGCGGTGCGACGAACGATGGCGAGCCCGAGTCCCAGGCCTTGCGTGCGGTCCCGCGCCGGGTTCTGCAACTGCACGAACTCCTCGAAGACCATCCCCTGCTGATCGGCGGGGATGCCGGGACCGCTGTCGAGGACCTGTATCTCCACACGTGCGCCGCGCCGGCGACAGCCCAACAGGACACCACCTTGCTTGGTGTAGCGAAGGGCATTCGACACCAGGTTGTTGAGGATGCGCTTCAGCATCATCGGGTCGCTGTCGACGTAGATGTCGCTGTCGACCACGCGCCACGTAAGTCCGCGCTGCTTCGCCTCGGCGGCGAATTCATTGCGAAGATCACCAAAGAGGTCGCGCAGCGGCACCGCCTCGCTCGCGACCGTGACGATGCCCGCATCGAGCCGGGAGATATCGAGCAAAGCGTTGAGCAGCCCACTGAAGTTGCTGACAACCGATTTCGCCCGGCTGGCCAGGTCGCGCGCCTCGCCGGAGGGTACGTCGCCGCGCTGCCCCAAAACGGCAAGCGTCGAGACCAGCAGGCTCAGGGCATGGATCGGTTGGCGCAGATCGTGACTCGCCGCCGCCAGAAAACGCGTCTTGGCACGGTCGGCGGTCTGCGCCCTGTCGCGTTCCTCTTGCAGATGCTCGACCAGCGTTTCGTTCTCCAGTCGCAGGCTGACGGTTTCGCGCAGCATGCGGTAGGTGATACGGCAGTAGTAGAAATTGATCGCCACCAGCGATGCGAGCAGGAACAGGAAGGCGCCGGATATATCGCTTTGGGTGGTCAGGCAGCGCAGGGCGACCGGCACCACCGTTGCCAGGATGGAACCAACCAGCGCCGGCGGAAAGGCCGACAGAGACGGCACGGTGCCGCAGACGAGACCAGTCAGGACGATGACCGTGAAGGACAGCACGATCGGCGCCTCGGGCATGAATCCGACCCAGCCAAGCACACCCCACAGAAGGCCTGACATGCAGGAAAATGCCGTCGCCAGCCATGCCCAGCGCAAGATCGAGTGGCGATCCCGGGCGCGGCTGAAAAAACGGCGCGACGCCAGCACCCGGATAGCCGTCAGCAGATACAGCGCCGCCAGCCAGCCGATCAGCCAATTGGTGGAAACGGCCGTTCTCAGCACATAGACCGCCGCCATCGAGATCACGATGTTGGAGATGACCACGCCGTAGGAATTGCGATACAGGAGTTCGATCAGGGCCTGGCGTATCTTGTCTTCCTGCATCGAATCCCCCAATTGCCCCAAGTATTCTCCGGGCGGTCTTCCCCGGTACCGTTGATCTACCGGCAACCTGTTTCGCATAAGTTGGCGATCGATCCATATACGCCGCTGCAGTCCTGGATGGTGCCCTGATGAATTGCCCGCTCACCGCCATACTCGCCGACGACCATGCCATCGTGCGCGAGGGGCTGAAGCTGCTCATCTCGGCTATGGACAATGTCTCGGTCGTCGCCGAGGCTGCGGATGGCGAGGCGCTGCTTGGCCAGCTGCGAAGCACGCGCGCCGACCTTTTGATCCTCGACCTCGGCATGCCAGGTGTCGCCGGGATGCAGTTCATCACCACCATCAGGACCTTCGCGCCACGCCTGCGGGTCGTGGTGCTGACGGCCAATATCGAGCCGAGGACGGTGCGCGCCGCGCTCAGTGCCGGCGCCAGCGCCTACCTGACCAAGGACGGCGATCCCGAGGAACTCGGCGCCGCCATCGAAGCGGTCAAGAACGGGGGCACCTATCTGGCGAAAACCGTTCGCTTCGCCGTCAGCGATATGGGCAGGGGCAGCGAGCCGATAGCCGCACAGGAAATCCTCTCCCCGGTGCCGCTGACGCGGCGCGAACGGCAGATCCTTCAACTGGTGGCGCAAGGCATGGTCACGCGCGACATCGCCGAACGGCTGGGTATCAGCCTGCCGACCGCTCGCAAGCATCGCGAAAACCTGATGGGCAAGCTCAATCTCCACAACACCGCCGAACTGACCGCCTACGCGGTTCGTCTGGGATTGCCCGCCGGCTGATATCGCAGCCGCTCGGCAACGTCCCCTTAACCATCGGCAGATTAGCCAAGCCCGATCACGATCCAAATACGGCATCTGCCGTATGTTTTCGGCCTGACCCCCAGCCTACTCCTCCCACGGCTTGATCACATGGGAGGAGCCGTCATGCCGTCGCTGGATCTTTGGATTCCGTTCGCCCTCGCAACGCTCGCCTTCGCCTGCATGCCGGGGCCGGCGATTCTCTACATGACCGCGCAGACGCTGGCCCATGGCCGTCAGGCGGGATTGATGGCGGCACTGGGTGTTCATCTCGGCTGTTACGTGCACATCCTGGCCGCGGCGGTCGGACTCGCCGCACTGATGGAACACGCGCCGGTCGCTTTCTCGATGATCCGATTGGCGGGCGCCACATATCTCATTTCGCTAGGCCTTGCCATGTTCCTGGGCTGGAACCGGATGGGCGAGGACGGTGCCAGGCCGGCCCCGAACACATTCCGCGACAGCATGGTCGTCGAGATCCTCAATCCCAAGACGGCACTGTTCTTCCTGACCTTCCTGCCGCAGTTCGTGGATCCGTCAGCCGCCATTGCCGTAGGGTTGCAATTCCTCATCCTCGGCATCGTCGTCAATCTCATCTTCTCGATGGCCGACCTGGCGGCGGTCGGCATCGCCTCGCTCGCCGTTGGCCGGTTCACTGGCGGCGGCGCCGGATGGGTGATCCCCAAGACATGCGGTTCGATCCTCATCGGACTTGGCGTGGCGCTCGTCAGCCATCATATCTGAACCTGCAAATGAAAAGCCGCGGCGTCAGGGGAGAGCCGACGGTGGAATTTTGGCGGCTGCCGGCAGCAAGGGCCAGTATGCCGGAGGGTGGCTCACGGCCAGCTCGCGCACCGGGCAAGATATCCCGGAAACCAGCGCCCCTTTTAGGGCCATCGCCCGAATCAACATACTCTGGGTCGCGCGCTTACGCGCCGCCGCCTTCCTTCTCAGCCTCCTGCTTCAGCGTTGCGATGAACCGCTTCGTCCGTTGCTGCTGCGGATTGTTGAACAGCACCGCGGCCGGCCCCTTCTCGACGACGACGCCGGCATCGAGGAACACCACTTCCTGGGCGATCTTTGAGGCGAGGCGCAGATCATGCGTCGCCATCACCATGGTCGTGCCTTCGCTGGCGAGCTTGCCAAGCACCTCGACCACCTCTTGCGCCAGTTCCGGGTCGAGCGCCGAGGTCGGCTCGTCGCAGAGCAACACTTTCGGCGACGGCGCCAACGCGCGGGCGATCGCCACGCGCTGCTGCTGGCCGCCCGACAGCGTCGCCGGCCAGGCGTCTGCCTTGTGCACCATCCCGACCTTCTCCAGCAGAGCCAGTGCCCGCTCGCGTGCCCTCTCAGGCGACCATTTCAACACCGTCACCAGCCCTTCCATGACGTTCTCGATCGCAGTGCGATGCGGAAACAGCTGGAAGTTCTGGAACACCATGCCAGTCTGCAGCCGCAGGCGCTGGATATCCCTGGCCGGAACCCTGCCGCCGGGGTGGAATTCGAGCGTCTGGTCGCCAATGCGCACCGTGCCCGAGGTCGGGATCTCCAGGAGGTTGATACAGCGCAGCAGGGTGCTCTTTCCCCCGCCCGACGGACCGACCAGCGCCGTGACGCTGCCTTCGGCAATGG
>NZ_RZOL01000027.1:0-31473 GCF_004022985.1 Mesorhizobium sp. M7A.F.Ca.ET.027.02.1.1
TGGCGAAACCAAAGGCGACAGCGTCCTTCGCCCCGTTTACGGGGAGAAGGTGGCGGCAGCCAGATGAGGGGCGGCGCAAACGCCGATCATGACTCGCTAAACTTTGTAACGGTCACATTTTTCCCATGGTGCGCCACCTCCCTTTGCGGGCATCATGAAGGGCAACATCTTCCCACAGGACCCACCATGACCGCCCTTCCCGGCATCGCCGACATCCACGCCGCCGCCGCGCGTCTCTCCGGCTTGATCATCGAAACCCCCTTGATCGAATCGCAGGAGCTGAACAGACGCTTCGGGGGCCGCATCCTGTTCAAGCCGGAGACGCTGCAGCGCACCGGCTCGTTCAAGTTCCGCGGCGCCTACAACAAGCTGTCGTCGCTCAGCGAGGCGGAACGCAGCCAAGGTGTCGTCGCTTTCTCATCGGGCAATCATGCGCAGGGCGTCGCCGCTTCGGCCGCGATGTTCGGCGTCAAGGCGGTGATCGCCATGCCTTCGGACGCGCCGGCGATGAAAATTGCCAATGTGCGCAAGATGGGCGCGGAGGTGGTCCCGTTCGACCGCTTTCGCGACGACCGCATGACCGTGATCCGTCCTTACATGGAAAGAGGCATGGTGCTGGTGCCGCCTTTCGACGATCCGGCCATCATTGCCGGCCAGGGCACGATCGGTCTCGAATTGATGCGCCAGGCAAAAGCGCTTGGCGTCAACCTCGACGCGGTGATCGTCCCCTGTGGAGGCGGCGGCTTGTCGAGTGGCATCTCCGTTGCCGTCAAGGATGCCTCGCCTGACACCGCGGTCTGGGCCGTGGAGCCCGAGCATTTCGACGATACCCGCCGTTCGCTCGCCGCCGGCGCCAGGGTTTCGAACGAGCCCGGCCATAGCTCCATCTGCGACGCGCTGCTGACCGCCGAGCCTGGCGTGATCACCTTCGAGATCAACCGCAGGAACCTCACCGGTGGCATCGCCGTCTCCGACCAGGCGGCGGCGCAGGCGATGCGCGACGCCATGGCCTATCTCAAACTGGTGGTCGAGCCCGGCGGCTGCGTGGCGCTGGCGGCACTGTCATCGGGCGAGATCGAGATGTCCGGCAAATGCGTTGCCGTGGTGCTGTCCGGCGGCAATGTCGATTTCGGCACCTATGCCGGGATCATGGCGGCGGCTTGAGACGGCGATGTCCAAGGGAATCTGATATGGAGTATCTGGCGACGGGCTCCGCCTTGGATCACTCCTCGCCCGCCGCCAAATCGTCGCCGCGCTGAGCATGGTCATCTACCGCCCGCTCACGCGTTCCGAGCTGCCCGACGATACGGCATCCCTTGCCCGCACCCTCATCGGCAAGGTCGTGGTGCGCGAGCTGCCTGAAGGCATCGCCAGCGGCCGCATCGTGGAGACCGAGGCCTATGTGACCGGTGACGCCGCCGGACACGGTTACCGGGGGATGACCCCGCGCAACCGTTCGCTGTTTCTCGAACCCGGGCACGCCTATGTCTATCTCGCCTACGGCATCTCCTACATGCTCAACGTTTCGAGCGAGATGGCAGGGGTCGGAACCGGCGTGCTCATCAGGGCGCTCGAGCCGCTCGAAGGCATTGCGCTCATGCGGCTCAATCGCGGCATCGACCGCTTGCGCGACCTGGCGCGAGGACCGGGAAGGCTGGCCCAGGCATTGCGGATCGATCGTTCCCTCGACGGGCTCGATCTTTGCCGCAAAGGCCCGCTATGGCTGGCAACCGACGAGCATCAAGCCGGCGACATCGCCCAAGGCGTCCGGATCGGCATTACAAAGGATGCCGATCGCCCGCTGCGGTTTTACGTCAAGGGGAGCGCCTTCGTCAGCGGCCCGAAATCGCTCAACGGTTAGTGGCAGTTACAAACCATGGAGATTGGCGAAAGCATTTCTCCCTTCCGCAAAGGCTGGTGCCAAGACGGAGGTCGTGCGGCATCTAATCCAGCGTCCGCCTGAACCGCACCAGTGCCACGCCGGCAAACAATGCCACGAACACCACCAGCCAGCCGATCTCCGTTGCCACCGCCGGCAGTTCGGCGCCCTTCAGCATCACCGCGCGGGTGATGCGCAGGAAATGCGTCAGCGGGAAGATCTCGCCGAAGATTTGCGCCCAGTCCGGCATGCCGCGATAGGGGAACATGAAACCCGACAGCATGATCGACGGCAGGAAGAAGAAGAAGGTGAGCTGAAGCGCCTGCATCTGCGTGCGGGCGATGGTCGAAATCGTGTAGCCGAGCAGCACCAGCGCCAGCACGAAGATCAGCACGGCGGTCAGGAGCAGCGACATCGATCCGGTGAAGGGGATGGCGAACAGCAGCTTCGCCGCCGCCAGCACCACCACCACCTGCACGCCGCCGACCGCCAGATAGGGCAGCACCTTGCCCAACATGATCTCGAGCGGGCTGGACGGCATCGCCAGCAGGTTTTCCATCGTGCCGCGCTCGGTCTCGCGCGTCAGCGCGATCGAGGTCATCATCACCATGGTCATCTGCAGGATGACGCCGAGCAGGCCGGGCACGATGTTGTATTGCGAGATGCCTTCGGGATTGTAGCGCCGGTGTACGACGACATCGAGCCGACCCTTGGCGGCCTCGGCGGCGGCTTCCTGCGTGCCTTGCGCCCTCAGCAGCGCCTGGCTGGCGACTGTGCCGAGCGTCGAAATGGCGCCGCTGGCCACCGCCGGGTCGGTGGCGTCCGCCTCGATGAGTATCTGCGGGTTGCTGCCGCTCTCCACCCTCCTGGCGAAATCGGCGGGGATGGTGACGACGAAGGCGACGTCGCCGCGCGATATCAGGAACTCGGCCTCGGCGGCACTTTGCGCGACATGGTCGAAACGATAGTAGCCGGTGGTCTGCAGCGCCGCGACAATGGCACGCGTGTAGGGATCGTTGCTCGTCGCCACCAGTGCGGCAGGCAGGCTTTTCGGGTCGTTGTTGATGGCGTAGCCGAAAAGCACCAGCTGTATCAGCGGCACGCCGAGCATCATGGCGAAGGTGATGCGGTCGCGCCGCATCTGGATGAATTCCTTGATCAGCAGCGCGCCAAGCCGGGCGAAGGAAAAGACGCTGTTCATGCCATGTTGTCCTTCGAGCCGGACATGAACTGGATGAAGACGTCCTCGAGGCTGGTTTCGCCGGGCGAAACTTTCACGCCCTTGTGCTCTTTCTCGACGTCGGCGAGTGCGGCTTCGAGCTTCTTCCTGTCGGAGCCGACGACATGCAGCGTCGCGCCGAAAGGCGCCACCTGGTCGACGCCGGAGCGGCCCTGGAGCGCTTCGGCGACCTGATCGAGCCGCGGACCCTGCAGCACAAACGTGGTCAGCCCGGCATTTTTCACCACCTCGGCGACCGTGCCGGTGGCCAGCATCTTGCCGTAGGAGATATAGCTGATGCGGTGGCAGCGCTCGGCTTCGTCCATGTAGTGGGTGGAGACCAGTACGGTCAGCCCGCCGCTGGCCAGGCGATGGATCTCGTCCCAGAATTCGCGCCGTGCCTTCGGATCGACACCGGCCGTCGGCTCGTCAAGCAGCAGCAGCTTCGGCTTGTGCATGATGCAGGCGGCCAGCGCCAGCCGCTGCTTCCAGCCGCCCGACAAGGTGCCGGCCAACTGGTTGCGGCGCGTGGTCAGGCCGAGGTCTTCAAGCGTCCCGGCGACATATTCCTCGACCGGCTTCAGCCGATAGAGGCGCGCCACGAATTCGAGATTCTCGCCGATCGTCAGATCCTCGTAGAACGAGAATTTCTGCGTCATGTAGCCGACTTCACGCTTGATGCGCAGGCTGTCGGTGCGGATGTTGAAGCCGAGCACCGTGCCTTCGCCTTCGTCCGGCGTCAGCAGGCCGCACATGATGCGGATGGTGGTGGTCTTGCCCGAACCGTTGGGGCCGAGAAAGCCGACGATCTCGCCCTCGGCGACCGACATCGTCACATGGTCGACGACGGTCTTGTCGCCAAAGCGCTTGACCAGGCCATGGACGTCGATGGCGTTCATCTTGCGCTGTCCGCGAGATCAACATCGACGATCTGGCCGGGCTGCAGCGGCCCGGCATCGCCCTCCGGCCGCGCCTCGACCAGGTAGACCAGCTTCTGCCGGTTCTCCAACGAATAGATCACCGGCGGCGTGAATTCCGGATCCGGCGACACGTAGCTGACGCGCGCCTTCACATCCGGGCCGCAGCCGTCGCAATGGACGCCGAGCAAGGTGCCGACCTTGACCGAGGAGAAGGCGCTCTCCGGGATGTAGACGCTGAGCTTCACCGCGCCGTCGGGCAGGATCGAAATCACCGGCGCGGTCGGACCTGATGTGTCGCCCGGATTGCGGATGACATCGTTGACGCGGCCCGGCGAAGGCGCTGCCAGCACCCGCTTCGATAGCCGCCACTGCGCCTGCTCCAACGCGGCCTGCGCCTGCTTGACCTGATTGTCGGCGGCCTTGATCGTTTCGGCCCGTGCAGGCAGGCCGCCGACGGCGAGATTGGCATTGGCCTGGCCGACCTGCGCATTGGCCGTTTCGAGCGTGGCCGACGCGGTGTCGAAATCGGCCTGCGTACCGGCGCCGCGCTTGAACAGATCGGCGGCGCGGTCGTATTTGCGCTTGGCGTCGGCGGCCTGGGCGCTGGCCATGTCGACCTCGGCCTTCAGCACGGCGATCTCTTCCGGCCGCTTGCCGATCTGCAGGTCGGCCAACTGCGCCTGCGCCTGGGCAAGGCCTGCCTGCGCCTGCGCAACCGCGATCTTGGCATCGGCACTTTCCAGCGTCACCACGGTCGTGCCAGGCACCACACGGTCGCCGCGCTTCACCGTGACGGTCTCGACCTGCGCCACCTCGATCGGCGCCAGAAGCACGTAGTCGCCTTCGACATAGCCGACGGCCAGCGGGGCAGCCGGGGCACAGGCCGAGAAGAGCTGCGCGGCGAGCGGCAGCGAACACAGAAAGCTCATGGTCTTTGCCCCTTCATGCTTTGCTCTTTTTGGAAGCCAATATGGCCTTGAGATTACCCGATGTGACCGCAACCACCTTGGCCGCCTCGGCGGCGCCGATGTCTTTCCAGCCCATGCGGCGCATCACCGCCTCGCGGCCGATGCGGAAATAGATGACCTGGCCAATCAGCGTGAACACGGTGAGCCTTGTGGCCTCGCTTTCGGCGGGCTCGCCGGTCGCCTGTTCCCAGAGCTGGCACAGCCGGCGATGCGTCGGCTCGAAGACGCCGTCATAGATGCGGTCGAGGGCTGCCGTCGGATGCGAAAGCTCACGCAACACGAACTGCACGATCTCGCCGGCCTGCGGGCTGGCCACGACAAAGCCGACCATCCGCTCCAGCGCCGCGAAGAGTAGCGCTTGCGCCGCCTCCGGATTGGCTGGTCCCGGCGCAGGCGCCTGTACATTGCCGAGCGCCTGGCCGGCTACACCCTGGATGGTCTCGACGATAAAGTCGGCGGCAGCGGCGCGAAGACCCTCCTTGCCGCCGAAATGATAGGCGATCGAGCCTATATTGGCTCGCGCCTCGGCGGCGATCTCGCGCGTCGAGGTGCCATCGAAGCCCTGCCTTCCGAACAGCTTCAGCGCCGCCTGGACGAGGGCCGCGCGCGTCATCTCGGCGGGCTCGCGGCGAAGAATTTTGGGCTCAGGCAGTTTGATCATGAGCGCAGTTTAATCAATCGATTGATTAAAGTCAAGTTCTGTTCGTCATTATCTTGCCATCGACGGCGGCAAACGCTTTAGTGCCCGGCCATGGGCAAGGAAGTCGAACGAAAATTCCTGGTCACCAGCACCGCATGGCGGGAACTGGCCGAGGCCAATATCCGCATTCTCCAGTTCTATCTCGCTGCCGGCCCCGGGCGCACGGTGCGCATCCGCATCAGCGATGGCGGTTCCGCCAAGCTGACACTCAAATTCGGCAGCAAGGCGCGCGAACGCGACGAATTCGAATACTCGATCCCGCTCTCGGAGGCGGTGGAGATGCTGGACTTCGCCATCGGACGTGTCATCGAGAAGACACGTCACCATGTTAGGCACCGTGGCTATCTCTACGAAATCGATGTCTTCGGCGGTCCGCTTGCGGGACTTGTGATCGCCGAACTTGAGACGCCGGAGGACGTGCCGGACGAAATGCTGCCTGATTGGCTCGGCCGCGAAGTCACCGGCGAGTCAAAATTCTACAACGCGTCGCTCGCCCTTGGGGGGATACCGGAGATCGCCGCATGAGCTTTCGTATCGATCCGCGCCTGCCGCTGACCGGCGAGGTCAGGCGTATCCTTGCCGAGGAAATCGGCAAGGCGCTGCATCACCTTGACGCCGCACGGAGCCGGCCGGAACAGGCGCTGCACAAGTGCCGCAAGCGGCTGAAGAGCGCCCGCGCCCTGCTGCGGCTTGTTCGTTCCGGCGACGAAACATTCTGCGAGACCGAGAACCAGTGCTATCGCAATGTAGCAGGCCTGCTTGCCGGTCCGCGCGAGGCGACAGCGCTGATCGAAACCATCGACCGGCTGGCGGCGAGCTTTCCCAAGGAGAGCGCCGACGATGGGCTTACTGCTGCGCGCGACAGGCTGATCGCGCGCCAGCATGAACTGCACGAAGGCAGCGGGCTCGAGGCGGCGATCGGCGCGGCGACCGCCGCTTGCGAGGATGGCCTCAAACGCGTCGAAGCGTTGGCCTTGCCCGACCAGCCGGAACAGGCGGCCGACGTGCTTGCCGAAGGTGCCCGCGTCACGCTGCGCCGTGCCAGGAAGGCGCTCGACAAGGCCAGATCGCGGGGCGCGGCCGATGATTTCCACGATTTGCGCAAGGCGGCCAAGACCCACGGCATGCATCTGTCGCTGCTCGGCAGGCTGTGGCCGACACCGATCAAGGCCCGGCGCAAGGCGGTCGACGAACTGGGCGAGCGGCTGGGCGACCTGCACGATGTGCTGGTGATGCGCGCGCTGCTCGAGGCCGACGACCAGCCGCTCGGGCTGCCCGAGGACACGAAACTTCTGGGCAAGCTGTTGAAACGGTCGGAGAAGCAGCTGAAGAAGAGCTGCCTGGCCGAAGCGGCCGAGCTGTTCGGCGACAATCCCAAACGCTCGACACGCAAACTGGCCCGCAAGGCGCGCGACGATCTGGCTGCGCCGCCGGAACAGGCCGCGGCATCGTAGGACGCTCTTCCTCGCGCTCCGGACGGGGGAGGAAGGCGTGCGCTAGCCCTCATTACCCGCCCATGCTAATCGCCATGGGGCATGACCGAGCCCGGCGACACGCTTCTGGATCGACTTGGCCGCTGGCTTGCCGGCCGGCTGCAGGGGGAATCGTCCGGCTACGAGCCCTACACTCCGTCCGATGCCGAAACGCTGCGCCGCACGCTTGAGCCGGGCGACATCCTGCTGATCGAGGGCAACCAGAAGATCTCGGCGGCGATCAAGTACCTGACCCAGTCGACCTGGTCGCATGCGGCCTTCTATATCGGCGATGCCTTGCCCGCGCCGGAAGACGGCTCGGAGCGGCCGCGCCTGATCGAGGTCACGATCGGCGAAGGCTGCGTCGCCGTGCCATTGTCGCGCTACCGCACCTACAACACCCGCATCTGCCGGGCGAGCGGGCTGGCGCCGGAGGATCGCGACAAGGTCGTCGCCTTCATGATCGGCAGGCTCGGCCTGAAATACGACCTCAAGAACATTTTCGACATGCTGCGTTTTTTCTTGCCCACACCGCCGGTGCCGGTGCGCTGGCGCCGCCGCATGCTGGCCTTCGGCTCCGGCGATCCGACACGGGCGATCTGCTCGACGCTGATCGCCGAGGCCTATGGCCAGATCCGCTATCCGATCCTGCCCGAAATCACCCGTGCGCCCGGCCGAGCCTCCGCGCAGTCGAACTATTCGCGCAAGGAAATCCTGCACATCCGCCACCACTCGCTCTACACGCCGCGCGATTTCGACCTGTCGCCCTATTTCCGCATCGTCAAACCGACGCTGGAATATGGTTTCGACTACCGGCAGATGGTCTGGGACGACAAGGTTGCCGATCCCGGGGCAAAGGCCGCCGAATAGACGCGATCAAATGAGTCCAACAGCATGGACGGCACGGCAGCGCCGCCCGGCAGGCGGCGCTTTGGCGTCAGTGCTTGCAAGCCGCAGCGCGCACGTCCGAGGGAGTGGCATCATAACGGCGGCGGAACGCCCGGTTGAAATAGGAAAGATCGTTGAAGCCGGCCTCGTAGGCGATCGCGGTGATGCTGCGTCCGGCATGGCGCGGATCGCCAAGCATGCGATGGGCACGCGCCAGCCGCTGGTTCATCATGAAATCAATCAAGGATGTGCCATCGCTCTCGAACAGCTTGCGGACATAGCGGGCCGACAGTCCGTGGCGGGCGGCGACGTCCCGCGCCGACAGGTCGACATGGCCACCATGCGCGACGATATCGGCCTTGATGGCGCGCAAGCGGGCAACGCTGACGCCACGGCCGCGTGCGATCTGGGCCGCATCCCTGGTCGCGCCCATGGCGAGTGCGGCAAGGTCGAAGACATGCGTCGTCGCAAGGTGACAGGCCTCCGCAGTCAACTCGTCTCCGACCTCCTGGATCGAGTTGATATAGTCGAGCAATAGCCGCATCGCCCCGCTTTGGGTCGGCAAGGGCCGCATAAGGACCGCTGCCGGATCGCCGATCAGAGGCGAAAGCTGCTTGCGCGAAAAACTCAGATTGATGAAGCGGAACCCGCCGGCGCCGATCAGGTTGAAGCCAACCTCTTCACCGCTCATCATCAACGCCTGGCCGTTGCCGACCGCCTCCTCGCGGCCGCGGTGCTTCATCACGCTGCCCCCATCGAGGGCTGCCAGAAGAACGAAGTCGTCGTTGTCGATCAGCGACGATGTGCGATGCACCCGGAATTCCGATGAGCTGCCGGTGGCGATGCCGAGGCCCGGCAACGCGCGCACCCGCATGTCGATCTGCGCCGGCGCCAGCGGATCGAGGTCCACCCTCAGAACCGTGCGGCCGTAAACCTCGCGCGTAATCTCGACGCGATCCCGCTCCGGAAACATCTCCGTCGCCAGCCTGAACGAAGCTGATGGCCCCATCGTCGCAGTCATCGACACCCCCATGCCAAGAGCGCGGTCATATGCGCCGCGGCCTGCAAAACGTCAATGCCGGGCCGTTTTGGCCGCTTTCAGTGCCGTTCTGTCCAAGCTGTCCCCCTTTGATGCCCCTAGTTTGCGGCGCGATTCCGAAACCGGGACCGTATTGGCGGCAATCCAAGGGGGCACGATGTTTCATTTGCAACTGTTCAAGACGCTGTCGGCACTGGCTGCGGCGGGCTTCAATCCGCGTGCCTATCTGCTGTCGATCGCGTTGGGCAACACGGTGACCGATCACCGCGAGGTCAAGCTGCCGCCGCGCGCTGCCCGATGATGAGGAGCACCATGAAAAAAAGCATTTTCGTGGCCCTGACCATTGCCCTGGCGGGCTGCCAAACGGGCCAGGCCGACAGCAACCCGGCATCGATCGCGAGCGCGGCCGGCAGCAACAAGGCCCGGAACGAACCATCGACGGAAACCGCCTGCGCCGAGGCCGCGAAGAAGGCGGCGAAGGCGCAGACCAATGCGGCTCTGCTCGGCGGTGTCCTGTCGATGGCGGGGGGTCTTGGCGGTCTGGCCGGCAATGGTGGGGTCATTGCCGGCCAGGCCGCCTCGATCGGCGGCTCGGTTCTGCAGTCCCAGGCGACGAGCAGTGCCCGGGCCGGCGTTGTGGAGGACTGTTATGGCTGAGCGGCGTTTCGCAGCCATGCGCCGGCTGGCCGGCGCGCTCGCACTTGCCGGCATGATGTTCGACAGCCCGCATGCCTTGGCGCTGACAGCGCGGGATGCGTCGGCGGTCGTCGGCCTGATCGAGGCCTTGCAGCCCGAATTCGGTCAGTTCGCCTATGACGAGGAGATCGCCGCCGACTGGTACGAGCGCGATGCCGCGGACAAGGGCTTGATCGGCACAGCCGGCTTCACCGCCGACAGCTGGAAGGTCGCGCTTGGCGAGACCATCCGCGGGTTCCTGGCGACGATGCCGGTCGCGGAACTCGATGCCATTTTCGTCAAGCTCAGGAATGCCATATCCGGCATGAGGGAGCTGACCGACGCACAGAAGACGGAGACCATCGCGGCCATCGACGAAGAGGTCGAAGGGTTGATGGCTTTGCGGGCCGAGGGCGACCCCTTCGCCGATGTCGTCAGGCCGCTGACGCCAAAAATCCGCAGCCTCATCCTCGGCCCGGCGATGGGGCGATAGGATGTTGGGCAACAGCAAACGGGTGGCGGGAAAAGCAACTCCGAGCGGGAGCCTCGAGGCCGAACATCGCGGCATTTTTCCAACCACGGCACGTGTCAGGCGGGGCAGCCCGATCGCAATGCTTATCTGCCTGCTGGCTTCCAGCTGCAGCCAGACGGCCGCCAGCCCGCCGATCACGCCAGACCAGCATGCGCAATTGGCGGAGCTGGCGGCCGGCCCGGACTCGCCGGAAGGTCTTGGCGAAGCCCTGGCTGCAGTCGAGGCGACCAAGAAAATGCAGGATTGCCGGGCGCGCATGAACGAGACCGCCGGGCAGATGAAGATGATGGGCGCGGTCAATGGCGCCGTCGGCACCGCCAGGGCCGTGCGCGGCCAGCTCAGCCGCCAGATGCAATCATGCTGAGACGATTGCGAGCTCCTCGAGATCGCGCAGATAGAGGAACATCGAGGCCTCGCTCAGGCCCTGCGAGCGCATGATGCCTTCAGGCGTGAACTTTCCGACAGATGCAGGCGCTTCACATGGCGGCTATATCATGCCGAAACCGCAACAGCACCCTGGTTTTCGGCTCTGTGTTCGACCCAGACAGGACCGGTTCATCCCGACCGCGGATGCTCACCGGTCCATGATCGCGCGCATTCAACTGTGTCGTGGGCGATTCCGCCTTCGCGGCTTCTATCAGTCGTGACCCAAAGCAAATGTTTGCCTGAAGTTCACGGCAAAGCGCCTGCAAACGGCTGGCGACGTTGACGGTGTCGCCCACCACCGCGAAGGAAAGATTGCGCTCGCTGCCGACCGCACCGATGACGACTGCGCCATATTGTGCACCGATCCGAACGTCCAGCGACGGGTATCCCCTGGACACCCGCTGCACATTCCAGTCTTCGAGAGCGGCGATCATCGCTTCAGCGCACTGGATGGCTCGGGTCGCGTCGTTATGGCTGGCTTGCGGAACCCCGAATGTGGCCATGATGCAATCGCCGATATAGTTGTCGACGGTGCCATGGTGGTCGAAAACGACCTGCTCCATGCGACGGTGGAACTGACGCAGAAGTTCGAACACTGCTTCGGCCGGATGATCCTCGGAATAGTGTGTGAAACCGACGATGTCGGCGAACAGTACCGCGATATCCTGCCGGCGGACCGGGCCGAAGGGCTCGTCATCCGCGGCGAGCTGGTCGACGACATTTGGCGAAAAATGCCGGGCGAGATTGGCGCGGGCGCGCTCTGCCTTGACATAGTCTTCCGACAGATGTCGGGAACGAGAGACGACCAGCGCCATGATCGCGCCGATAATCAGCACAACCAGCACGTTGGTCGCCTGCGCGAATGTGTCGACGAAATTGGGATTGAGATAGAGGTTCAGTCGCTCTGTCGTCGGCAGCGAATAGAGGTTCGTCGCCGGAAGGACGGTTCCCGCATGAAGAATCACCCATCCCACCCCGATCGTCCACGTCAAGGCTGCGAGCGCTCCGAGATAGAGCGCCAATCGGGTCGAAAGGGTCAGCGCGCCAAGGCACACGAAAATCAACAGGAATTTGAAGCTGCCTTCGCGCAGTTGCATCGCGGCCGGCGCGACCTCCAGGGAAAACGGGTTGGGCGTTACCAGCAGAACGGTCAACAGAACGATGTCCAGCGTGCCGACGAGATAACCGATCCACCATGGCGCGTTGCGACGGCGCGCAAAGCGAAACTGGATCAGGCCGACGAGCTGGAACAACATGAGGCCCGCCAGCACGAAGAGCAGAGAGGCATCCCAGCGGCTGATTAATGAAAAGAAGCAGGAGATCACGGCGAGCGATGCCGTACGCGCCCAGAACTGCAATGCAGCACCTTGGCGTTCTGCGCGCTCTCGCAAATTTCTCAGCCGTGAATAGCGGCGAAGTTCAAGTGTTGGCGCGGTCGGCATAGGATCACTTCGATTTCGCGGGGACGTGTCACGCATTTGGCAAACCCGCCTTCTACTGGCAAATCAGTGCGCGAACTCTACCATGATTGCGGTTTCATTTTTGAAACGCGGCTGCAAAGAGTAAAATGTCCGGACAAAGGACCACGGTGAAAGCTGAAGCAGGATAGGCGGAGGCTTCCCTGTTCAGGTCACGAAGATTGGTGCATTCGACGCCGCCGCGAAGCGACTTTCCTTGCATCTGGGACTAAAGTGGGCCCGCTCGCCTAAAGCGTGCTCCCCGCTTGCTTGAGATCAAAAAGTTGACGTTCAAGCGACCGCCGGCCGGCAAATCCCGGCCCCTACCGCACCTCGATCTTGCCTTTCAGCTGCGCCCGCGCCTCCTCGATCGACGCTGCATAGGTCACCAGCGGACGCTTCACGCCGTGGTTGATCAGCATGCGCCGGATCTGCGGCGAGGCACCTGATATGATGAAGCGGACGCCGGCGCGCCTGGCCTTGTGGGCGGCGCCCTCGATGACGTTGGCCGCCGTCGAATCGAAGAACGGTACGGCCGAGCAATCGAGGATGAAATTCCTGCGCTGGTCGGCGATGCGGTCGAGTACCGTGCCGACGGTCGATGCCGCGCCGAAGAAGAAGGCGCCCGAGATGCGGTAGACCACGGTGTCGGCGTCGGTCGCCTCGCTGGCATCGTAGGCGTTGGCGCTGTCGGCGACATCCTCCTGCACCAGCGGCTGATCGGCCTCTACCGCAGTCGACTTGGCCATGCGGTCGATGAACAGGATCGAGCCCAGCACGAAGCCGACGACGATGCCTTCGGTGAGATCGCGGAAGATGACGAGCAGGAAGGTCGCCGTCAGCACCAGCGCATCGCCGCGCGAGGCACGCAGCAAGGTGGCGAAGGCCTGCTTCTCGAACATGTTCCAGCACACGACCGCCAGCACGCCAGCCAGGGCTGCGAGCGGGATGTAGCTGGCGAGCGGCGCCGCCACCAGCATCAAAGCGAGTAGGATGGCGGAGTGGACGATGCCCGAAACCGGTCCGTGGGCGCCGGCCCGCACATTGGTCGCGGTGCGGGCGATGGTGCCGGTGGCGCAGATACCGCCGAACAGGGCGGACGCGATGTTGGCGAAGCCTTGCGCCACCAGTTCGCAGTTGGAACGATGCCGCCGGCCCGTCATCCCGTCGGCGACCACCGCCGACAGCAGCGATTCGATCGCGCCGAGCAGGGCAAAGGCAATGGCATCCGGCAGCACGTCAATCATCCTGCCCAGGCTCACCGGCGGCAAGGCAGGCATTTGCAGGCTACGCGGGATGCCGCCAAAGCGAGTGCCTATCGTCTCCGCGGGCAGCGAGAGAAGCGCCACGACCAGCGATGCCAGCCCGATGGCGATGAGCATGGCAGGCCATGTCGGCCGCCAGCGCTTCAGGCCGGCGATGGTGAAGATGGTCAACACCGCCACGAAGGTCGCCGCAAGATTGATGGTGCCGGCCGCCTCACCGACCGCGATCAACTTCGGCACCAGCGGTCCCGGCTCCCTGCCGGCAAGCTTCAGCCCGAACAGTTCGACGATCTGTCCTGAAAAGATGATGACGGCGATGCCGGCGGTGAAGCCGACCGTCACCGGATAGGGAATGAACTTGATGTAGGTGCCGAGGCGGAGATAGCCGATGGCGAGCAGGAAGACCCCTGCCATCATCGTTGCCAACAGCAGTCCATCGATGCCGACCCGGGCAACCGTCGCGGCCACCAGCACGATGAAGGCGCCGGCCGGACCACCGATCTGGAAGCGGCTGCCGCCGAGGGCCGAAATGATGAAGCCGCCGACGATCGAGGTGTAGAGGCCGCGCTCGGGCGTCACGCCCGAGGCGATGGCGATCGCCATCGACAAGGGCAGCGCGACGATGGCGACCGTCAGCCCGGCAATGGCGTCCGCCTTGAAGTCGGCGAACGTGTAGCCCTCGCGCCAGACCGTCACCAGCTTCGGCGTGAACAATTCGGAAAATGTCGGCTTTACCGGCCTATGGGCCGACCTGTGGGCCGGTTGATGCACTGCCCGCTGCGTCTGGTCCATGGACTGCCTTTCGCACCCTGAAAGGCGGCGGGATCGTCGGCAGGGCTGTCGGCGGTCGCCGTCGCGACTTTATGCCGGCTCAGCCTTGGGATCCCGCGGCACGGCAGGCTTGAGGCGCACGCCCCGGCCGCCGCGCTCGCTGGTCTGGTTCTCGCCGATCAGCTCCACCCCGGCCTCGTCGAGAGCCTGGATGACCTTCATCAGCGTGTCGACCACGCCCCTGACCACGCCATCGCTCGCCTCCATGCGCTGGATGGTTGGAAGCGAAACGCCGGCGCGCTCGGCGAGCGTCTTCTGATCGATGCCGGCCAGCGCCCTTGCGGCGCGCATCTGCGCGGCAGTGATCATCGGCCGGAATCCCCGTCTGAGTCTGCAGGAATAAGGTATAATACCATTATTGTGATGTTTCAAGCATTAGTATGAACGTCTGAGACGTAAGGGGGCGGCTGACCGATCATTAGATACTTCCCGGGATTGTGCCTAGGGTGTCCATCTAGGCAGGGGGTAACGCGGTTGAATTCTTCAAGACCTTCATGACCTGGGCGGCCTTGCTGTCGGTGGGCTGCGGGCACGGGCTGATCGACCGGCTGATCTAGTCTCCAGTCTCGCTGTCGCCGTTCAGGCGCTGCCCGCGCCATCGCTGCCACGCCCGGGCAGCGAGCCAGCACAGCATCGCCCAGACGAAGCCGGCGCACCAGCCGGCAAGCACATCCGATGGCCAGTGGACGCCAAGATAGATGCGGCTGATGCCGACCAGCAGCGTCGTCAGCACCGCCAGCGACAGCACATAGATCTTCGTCGTTCGACCGGGCAGGAAGCGTGCCGCCAGCGCGCCGAGCGTCAGATAGGTCACGGCCGACAGCATGGCGTGGCCGCTCGGAAAAGACAGCGTCGTTTCGTTGACGAGATGCGAGACGAGTTCGGGGCGCGGCCGGTCGATGCCGGCTTTCAGCAGGCTCGACAGCACCTGACCGCCGGCCACCGCCACGAAGATGAAAAGGGCGGTCGCCGGCCTGCGGATAAGCAGGAGATAGACGATTACCGCCGTCACGATCAGCACCAACACGCTGCCGCTGCCAAGACTTGTGATGTCGCGCATCGCCCCTTGCAGCCACAGCGGGCCGATCGGGCTGTCAGGGCGCCCCGCCTGGCGGAAGGCGAGCAGGATCTCGGTGTCGAAGGCGTGCGGCGTGGTGGCGCGCGCAATCTCCATCAGCTCCTCGAATCCCCACAGGCCGGCGGCGATGACCAGGCCGGCCAGCAGCACCGGGAATTCGACCCGGTTGAGCAAAGCGTTCGCGGCGTTCTTCATCGGCAATTCGCCCGTTACAGCCGGCCTTGCAGATAGGGTCCGAGCGTGATCAGCGCCACCGCTGCGATCGCCAGCATGATGCCGGTCGCCTGCAGCGCATTGACGCGCTCGCCGAAGAAGACCAGCGCCACGACGTTCACGGAGACCAGCTGGATGACGGCGGAAAGGCTGAACGACACCGACATGCCGAATTCGCGGATCAGCCGCAGCATGATCAGATTGCCCAGCGAATAGAGCGCCAGCGTCAGCGCTATCTTGCCAAGGCTCGGCGCAAGGCCCCATTGCTTGGCGGCTGTCGCCGCCAGCAGGAAAATGACCGTCGAAAAGCCGAGCTGCAGCAATCCCGAAAAACTCAACGTTTCGTCCCCTCTCGGAGCGGCTCCCGCCGCGTGCGTCGCGGACGTTGTTTCCCAAGCGCGCCGGGACGTCAAGCGACCTCGACCAAACGAAGCCCTTGGCAATGGCAAGCCGGAAGCTCAAAGTACTAACATCGCCCAATCTGTCGGTTCGAAGGGCGGTCAGGGGCTCATGATTCGCAGTTTTCAAAACCTGATGCGGCGCTGGAGCGAGCTTTCCCTTGCCCTGCAATTCGTCGTTGCCGGCGGCTTTGGCCTGCTGGCCGTCATGTTGGTGGTGGGCACCTGGGTGACGGCGCAGATCCGGGACGGCGTCATCCGCAATTCGGCCGCCACGACGGCGCTCTATGTCGACAGCGTGATTGCGCCGCTGCTTCCCGACTTGCGCAAGGACCAGGAGCTCAGCGAGTCCGTCAAGCAGGCGCTGGACGAGACGCTTGGCCAGGGCGCGCTCGGCAAGCGCCTCGAATCGTTCGTGCTCTGGCGCCGCGACGGCACGGTTCTCTACGCCAAGGAGGCGTCCCTGATCGGCCGCCGCTTCGGTCCGAGCGACAATCTGCGTTCCGCCTTCGAAGGCAATGTCGTCGCTGAATTCAATACATTCGAAGATGATGAACGCGAGGAGAAGGCTACCGGCTTGCCATTGCTGGAGATCTACAATCCCGTGCGCGAGCCCTGGTCGGGCGAGGTGGTGGCGGTCACCGAGTTTTATGAAATCGCCGACGATTTCCAGGCCACCCTGGCGTCCGCCCTGTGGTCGAGCTGGCTGATCGTGGCCGGCGCGACGCTCGCGGCATTCCTGCTCCTGTCGGGGATTGTCCTGCGCGGCAGCCGCACCATCGACGATCAGCGTGGGGCGCTGCGCCGCCAGGTTTCGGAGCTGCAGGGTCTGGTAGTGCAAAACAGTGCTTTGCGACTGCGCGTGCAACGGGCCTCCCGCCGCGCCACCGCGCTCAACGAAAGATATCTGCGCCGGATCGGCGCCGACCTCCATGACGGCCCGGCCCAACTCGTGGCACTGGCGGCGCTGCGCATGGACAGCCCGATATTTTCCAGCGATGGCCATTCGAGCGTAAGCCGTTCGACCGAGGTCGCAATGATCCGCAAGACACTGGAGGACGCGATGCGCGAAATACGCGGCATCTGCACCGGCCTTGTTTTGCCGCAGATCGAGACGGCTGCCGCAACCGACATTCTGCGGCTGGCGGTCAAGGAACACGAGCAGAGGACGGGAACGTCGGTGACGCTGACGCTGACCGGACAGTTGCCAGAGCCCGGCGCCTCCGAGAAGATCAGCATCTATCGTTTCGTCCAGGAAGGGCTGAACAACGCCTATCGCCATGGGTTGGGCAAGGATCAGGCGGTGAGTGCGGGGATGAAAGGTGGCCGGCTTTTTGTCGAAGTGTCGGACGGCGGGCCCGGCTTCGATCCGGCGGCACGGGTCGAGGGTCTCGGCCTCGCCGGCCTCAGGGAGCGGGTCGAAAGCATTGGCGGACAGTTCGAAACCTTGACCGGGCCGCAAGGTACGCGTTTGGTGATCCGTCTATCGGTCGAGGAGCAAGCATGACTGGGACCATTCGCATCGCCATTGTCGACGATCACCCCCTCTTTCGCGAAGGTGTGACGCGCAGCCTGTCGGAGATCGGAGGCTTCGAGATGGTTGGCGAGGGCGCCACGGCGCAGGATGCCGAACGCCTCGCCACGACGGTGCGGCCTGACATCTTGCTGCTCGATATCTCCATGCCGGGCGGCGGGCTGACCGCCGTCGCAAGCATCCTGGCCAGCCATCCGGCCCAGAAGATCGTCATGCTGACCGTTTCGGAGGCCAACGCCGATGTGACAAAGGCGCTGAACGCAGGGGTGAATGGCTATGTCCTCAAAGGCGTCGGGTCGCGCGGGCTCGCCGACATCCTGCGCAATGTTGCAGCCGGCGAAAGCTATCTGTCGCCGACGCTGTCGGCCCGGCTGCTTTCGGATCTCCAGTCCCAGCAGCCGACCGACGGCATTGCGGAACGGCTGCGGCAGCTCACCGATCGGCAGACGGAAATCCTGCGGCTGGTGGCGGAGGGGCTGAGCAACAAGGAAGTCGCCTTGCGGCTTGAGCTGCAGGAGAAGACCGTCAAGCATCACATGACCGGGGTGCTGTCGAAGCTCAATGTGCGAAACCGCACCGAAGCGGCCTTGATGATGCGTGAGTTGCGCGACCGCGACAGGCCTTCCTAGAGCAACGAGAGCATGATGCCGAAAGGTGTGAAGCGGTTTTCGGAAGACATCATGCTCTATCTCTTTGATTTAGAGGCGGATTCAGTTTTCAGGCCGCTTCGACCTGAAATCATCCGGATTGCGAAAAACAATAATTGAACGGTTGCGTGCCTCCGCAAGGTGCGGACCGCGCAAAGCGCGTCGCGCCTCGGGACCGGCGTGGCACCGCCAAAACGATGTCACCTCCGCCGGGGGGCGGCGGAGGTGACGTGCAAAGCTGACCGTTGCCTGTTGGCCAGCTTCACAAGGCCTTGAGACGATCGGCATCGGCCGGCGTGGCCTGGCGGTCGATGATCGTGCGACCGAGCGCGTCCTTCATGCTGAAACGTCCGTTCTCGAGCTTTTCCGTTATGCCGTCGGGATGCCGGACCGTGATCTTGTTACCGGTCACGTCGATCTTGTCACCGGTCTTTGCATTGACATGGCTTCCGCTCTTACCCTGATTGGATCCCGATTTGCCGCTATTGCCGCTGTTGCCGTTCCCGCTGTTCCCGCCATTACCGCCGCCGGAATTGCCGCCGCCACCACCGCTGTTACCGCCACCCTTGGCGTATGCGCTGGCGGTGTGAATGCCGGGAACGGAGCCGTCCAGGACAATTTGGTAGGGAGCAATCGTCAACGCCAGCGCCGCTGCCGATTTGAGCGCCAGCCGGCAACAACCGGTCGTGACCGATCTGTGCATTTTGATCTCCGACGACTGAGCCCGGCGCGCCCCACCCCAACGTTGCAGTGCAACAACATTGCCGAAAGACGCGGCGCCCGGAAGCGACCTCCGACCGTTGCGGTTGTCAACTAGGACCTTTGCAAGCGCAAGATTGGACTAAAGTCCCAAGCGTATGCTACATTAGCTTTGCATGAACGGCGCCGCGACCGCCATCGTTAAATGGGAGACTCGCTTTCCCTACGCCTGACGACGGCAGACGCCGAACATCAAGTCACCTCCGCCGGGGGCGGCGGAGGTGACTTTGTCGAGCCGGCTTTGTGCGTTGATCGGTTTGCAGCGGCTGACGCCATGCGCCGTCGCAGGAGGCGCGGCGAAACATGCCGCCGAAGGTCTCCTTCATCTCGAAAAGTCGATTCCGGAGCAGTTCACGGCCTTCGGGAAGGCTGAGCCAGCGCTGCGCGTAATGCAGTCGCGTCTGAAAGGTCCCCCAATGTCACGAAAATGTGACCCGGCGATTATAAGGGGGGTCAAACAGGTACCCCACGCTCCAGCCACCCAACAGCCAGAGGCAAGCCATTATGACTGACCTTCGCTCTCCCGACACCGGATTCCGCACCAGCCTGCTCGAGGAAAACGACGGCCCGGCCATCAATGCCTCCGACAACCGCACCATGGGCGAGATCATCGCCGCGCGGTTCTCGCGCCGCGGCTTCCTCAAGGGCTCGCTGGCCGTCTCGGCCATCGCCGCCACCGTAAGCCCGCTGGCGCTGATCAGCGCCGACGAGGCCCGGGCAGCGGAAGGCTCGGTCTTCGCGTTCGACGAACTCGAGGCCGGCATCGACGACAAGCACCATGTCGCGCCGGGTTACGATGCCGATGTCCTGCTGCGCTGGGGCGATCCGCTTTTTGCCGATTCGCCCGACTTCGACCCGACGAAACAGTCGGCCGAGGCCCAGGCGAAACAGTTCGGCTACAACAATGACTATGTCGGCTACATCCCGATCGACGGCTCAGCCGAACATGGCCTGCTGGTGGTCAACCACGAATACACCAATCCGCATCTGATGTTCCCGGGCATCGTGAAGATCGTCGAAAAGGACGGCAAGAAGTCGGCCGAAGTCGCGCCCCTCTCGAAGGAGCAGATCGATGTCGAGATGGCCGCCCATGGCGGCACCATCGTCGAGATCCGCAAGGACGGTGGCAAATGGCAGGTGGTGCGCGACGGCAAGCTCAATCGCCGCATCACCGCCAACACCGAAATGGCGCTGTCCGGCCCGGTCGCCGGCCATGACCGCGTCAAGACCAAAGCCGATCCGTCCGGCACCAAGGTTTTCGGCACCGTCAACAATTGCGCCGGCGGCGTCACGCCCTGGGGCACCTATGTGATGGCCGAGGAGAACATCCATGGCTATTTTTCCGGCGAGCTGCCGGAAGACCACAAGGAAGCCGCGAACTACAAGCGTCTCGGCATTCCCGAAGGCGCCTATGAATGGGCGGCGCATTACGAGCGTTTCGACCTCGCCAAGGAACCCAACGAAGCCAACCGCTTCGGCTGGATCGTCGAGGTCGATGTCAACGACCCGACCTCGACGCCGAGGAAGCGCACCGCCATGGGCCGCTTCAAGCATGAGGGCGCCGAATCGATCGTCGCCAAGGACGGCCGCGTCGTCTTCTATCTCGGTGACGACGAGCGCTTCGACTACGTCTACAAATTCGTGACCAGGGCCGCGTTCAATCCGAACGACCGTGCCGCCAACAAGGACCTGCTCGACGATGGCACGCTGCATGTCGCCAAGTTCGCCGAAGATGGCACGGTCGAATGGCTGCCGATCGTGTTCGGCCAAGGGCCGCTGACGGCTGAAAACGGTTTCACTGGCCAGGCCGACGTGCTGATCGAGACGCGCCGCGCCGCCGACCTGCTCGGCGCCACCAAGATGGACCGCCCGGAAGACGTTCAGCCCAATGGCGTCAACGGCAAGGTCTATGTCATGCTGACCAACAATTCGAAGCGCAAGGCCGACCAGGTCGACGCTGCCAACCCGCGCGCCGAAAACGCCTTCGGCCACATCATCGAGATCGCCGAGGACGGCGGTGATTTCACGGCCGCCAAGGGCAAGTGGGAAGTGCTGCTGAAATGCGGCGATCCCTCGGTTGCCGATGTCGGTGCCACCTTCTCGACGGCAACGACGGCCAATGGCTGGTTCGGCATGCCCGACAATTGCGCGGTCGATTCGGCCGGGCGTCTCTGGGTCGCGACCGACGGCCAGGGTCCGAAAGCCACTGGCCGCACCGATGGCCTATGGGCGGTGGACACGGAGGGGGCGGCGCGGGCGACCTCGAAACTGTTCTTTCGCGTGCCGATCGGCGCCGAAATGTGCGGTCCGCTGTTTGCGCCCGACGACCAGACCGCCTTCGTCGCCGTCCAGCATCCCGGCGACGGCGGAGAGGACTGGGAAGCGTTCGGGCGCCCCTCTTACTATGAAGACCTGTCGACGCGCTGGCCCGACTTCAAGCCCGACATGCCGGTGCGGCCGTCGGTCGTCGCCATCACCAAACAGGGCGGCGGCAAGATCGCGGTCTGATTGCCCAGTCGCATGGGCAGCAGCGGAGCAGAATTTGCACCGCTGCACCTCGAAGTCGCGGCATGTATCCCTTGGGCTGCGGAGCAGCTCCAGGGGTCTGCGCCGCGTCGCTTCGCTCCTTACTCCGCCCCAGGATGGCGAGGCGACGGGGTGAAGCGGTCAAGCCTCGGGAAAGATTGGCAATTTAAACATGGCGCTCTAGGTCTTTATCAGGAGATCGCCATGTCGAAGTCCGTCTATGACCGTGGCTTGCTCAAGCCAGCCGATATCGCCAAGCTGCAGCGCGTGTTCGACGAGGCCTGCCGGCGGCGCGAGGCACATCCCGATTCCGCCGACGCGCGGGAAATCGCGCTTAACCTGCTCGCCTTGCACAATGCCGGCATGGTGGAAGAGGACATGCTGATGGAAGCCGTCGGTTTCCGGCGGCTGGAACCGAAATCAGCGTGATGCGCTGGATTGGTGCGAGGCCGACCTTGCAATTCGTTTGGCGATCGCCTTGGCCAGGATGCCGGCATTGGCGAAGCAGCCGCGAATGCTTGGCCGCATGCCGGTGAACCACAGACCGGGCAATTTTGGATCGGCTTCGCCACCGTTGAAGAGCGGAACGCCCTTGGCGTCGAGCACGCCGAGCTTGCCGACCATGGGCTCCAGCCCCGTGCGGTAGCCTGTCGCGGCAATGACGATGTCGGGATGGATCAGGCTGCCATTGGCCAGGATCACGCCATCGCGGGTGAATTCCCGTATGCCCGGCACGACGGTGATCTTGCCGGCCTTGATGGCGCCGACGGCGCCGTCGTCGGCGGCGATCGCGGTGTAATCCGAGCTCAGGCGGCTGGCGCCGCCCGCAGGCGCGGGCGGCAGGCCGAATTTGGTCAGGTCGCCGAAAACCAGCCGCTGCGTTGCCGCCATCACCGCATCGGCGAGCCGCAACGGCAAGCGCGCCATGATCGGCGAAAGCCGGTGCACGGCGATCTTGCAGATGCGCTTGGGCAGCAGGGCGGGACCGTTGCGGGCCGACAGCCAGATGGCGGCCGTGTCTATGCCGGCCAGATGATTGAGCGCATCGAAGCCCGAATTGCCGGCGCCGACGACCAGCACTTTTTGGCCCGCATAGGCTTGCGCGTCACCGAAATCCGCCGAATGGATGATGCGCCCGACGAAATCCTTCATGCCTTTCCATTCGGGGGTGAACGGCTGCCTGTCGCGGCCGGTGGCGATGACGACATTGCGGGCGAAGCGCGGTCCGGCGCTGGTGCGCAATGCCCAGTGGTCGCCCTTGAAGGTGATCTCTTCGACCGCGACGCCAAACTGCACCGGCAGCCGGTTCTCCTTCTGGAAATCGTTCATGTGGCGGATGACGACCATTCTTTGCGGAAAGGCGGGCGTGCCAGGGGGAAAGGCGAGACCAGGCAGCGAAGAAAGATCGCGATGGGTGTTGAGATGCAATTGCTGGTGGCGCCGGTGCCAGGGCTCGGCCAGCCGGCTTTCCTTTTCCAGGATCGCCGTAGGCACGCCGGCGTTCATCAAGGCATGCGCGGCGGCCAGCCCGGCAGCACCGGCGCCGACAACGATTGCCGGCTCGACCGTGGCCGGCAGATCCGCAACCGATCTGATTGTCGTATCAGTCATTCACTCGAATCCCATTGGACGTCCCGCCGCAAGGCTCGCAGGACGCTGTAACCGTTTGATCGCGCGCAGGATCCCCTGCAGCAAACCGCGGCCGAATTTCGAGCGATGCGATTTAGCGCCACACGCCGGGCCGCGGTTGCGCTCTATATGGCATATGCGCGATATCAACGGTAATCAGGTCGCGGCAATGTGATTGATTCGAGGCCTTGGGTGGCTGGCGGGTCTCGGTTATCCCCCACGCGCATGCCCGAAATCGAGTCCGATTTTCGAGTCATGCGCAGAATCAAAGTGTTACAGCACCTTGGCGCGTCCTGGACGGCCGGCGCTGTAGGCGGCACGCGGAATCTCGACCATGCCCTCCTTGCGGTTCTATTTCGACAAGATCCTTGAGGCCGCCGCGCCCGAGGTCGAGCGGCAGGCGCTGACCCATATCGAACGCCTGGCACTGGTGCGCCGCTATGGCGACTTCTCGCTCGCCTATTCCACCGCCGTGCAAGGCAAGCTTTCCTATTTCGGCGACGCCGATGGCTACATCGCCTTCGGTACCAAGATGAAGCACCATTTCGCGCTCGGCGACCCGGTGGCGGCTCCGGCGCGTCGGGCCGATTACATCAAGCGCTTCGTCGAGACCGCCGGCAGCCCATGGTTCGTGCAGGTCGGCGAGGACACCGCACGCGTGCTGGCCGGGCTTGGATACAAGGTCAATCGCCTCGGCATCGACACCCGCCTCGCCCTGCCCGAGCATGATTTTTCCGGGAAGCGCAACGAGACCGTGCGCTACTCCGAACGCTGGCTGCTGAAGAAAGGCTTTTCGTTCGAAGAGGACAAGCGCACGATCTACCTCGACGAGATCGCCCGGCTTTCGGAAAACTGGCGCGGCGACCGCATCGTCAAGCGCTGGGAGATGGGTTTTCTCAACCGCCATTTCGCCGACCATCTCGGCACCGACATGCGCCGTTTCGTCCTGCACGGTCCCGATGGCGAACTGGTCGCTTTGCTCGACTTCGACCCGTTGTTCGCCGATGGCAAGGTCATCGGCTACACCACCGCCTTCAAGCGCAAGCATCTCGACGCCTCACCGCATGCCGAGATCGGCCTGACCAAATTCGCCGTCGACCGTTTTCGCGAAGAGGGCATCTCGGTGGTCACGCTCGGCCTGTCGCCGCTCGTCGATGTGGGCCCGAGCGGATTTGCCGAAAGCGATTTCTGGCGCAATGCCTTCCAGCGCGCCTATTCTTCTCCCTGGGTCAATCGGCGCAGGTTCAACCTGCAGGGCCAAGCGGCGTTCAAGCGCCGCTTCCACGGCGTCGAGGAGCCGGTCTACATCGCCTTCCGAAAGGGGACGTATGTCGAGATGCTGGGGTTGCTGCGGCTGGTCAAGGCGATCTAGGTCTGGCGATATTCAGGTGAGGCCGGCCTGCAAATGGCGGCTTCCTGCGCTTCCCTAGTTCTACTGCCACGCAGTAGAACTGAGCTCACGTACAAAAAGTACGCTCCGCTCCGGTTCTCGGAATCCACCATTTTCGACTCGGCCTGACCTGAATCTCAACAGACCTAGCGGCGCTCAGGGCGCTTTCGCCGCTCAGTTCCTGAGCCGGTAGCCGGTCCTGAATATCCAGGCGACGATCGCTATGCAGATCAGCAGAAAGACGATCGTCATGCCGAGGCTGATACCGACCGAGACATCGGATTTGCCGTAGAAGCTCCAGCGGAAGCCGCTGATCAGATAGACGACCGGATTGAACAGCGTCACCGTGCGCCAGATCTCGGGCAGCATGTTGATCGAATAGAAGCTGCCGCCGAGGAAGGTCAGCGGCGTGATGATCAACAGCGGCACCAGCTGCAGCTGCTCGAAACTCTTCGCCCAGATGCCGATGATGAAGCCGAACAGGCTGAAGGTCACCGCCGTCAGCACCAGGAAGGCGAGCATCCAGAACGGATGCAGGATGGTCAGCGGCACGAACAGCGAGGCGGTGGCCAGGATGATCAGGCCGAGAAGGATCGACTTGGTCGCGGCACCGCCGACATAGGCGATGACGATCTCCAGATAGGAGACCGGCGCCGACAGAAGCTCGTAGATCGAGCCGACGAATTTCGGGAAGTAGATGGCAAAGGAGGCGTTGGAGATCGACTGCGTCAACAGCGACAGCATGATCAGACCCGGCACGATGAAGGCGCCGTAACTGATGCCGTCGATCTCGGTGATGCGCGAGCCGATGGCCGAGCCGAAGACGACGAAATACAGCGATGTCGAGATGACCGGCGAGACGATGCTCTGCAGCACGGTGCGGAAAGCACGCGCCATTTCCATCCGATAGATCGCCCATACGGCGCGAAGGTTCATGGCTCCCTCCTCACCAGATTGACGAAGATCTCCTCGAGCGAAGAGTTTTGCGTGTCGATATCGCGGAACTGGATGCCGCCGGCCTCGAGATCGCGCATCAACGAGGCGACGCCGGGCCGCTCGGCCTGATTGTCATAGGTGTAGGTCAGCTGCCCGCCATCGGGCGACAACTCCAGCGCATAGCGCGAGAGCGCCTCGGGAATGGCCGTCAGCGGATTGCGCAGTTCCAGCACCAGCCGCTTGCGGCCGAGCTTGCGCATCAGTTCGGCCTTGTTCTCGACCAGGATGATCTCGCCGCGGTTGATGACGCCGACCCGGTCGGCCATCGCCTCGGCTTCCTCGATATAGTGCGTGGTGAGGATGATGGTGACGCCGTCCTCGCGCAGCCGGCGCACCATCGCCCACATGTCCTGGCGCAGCTCGACGTCGACGCCGGCGGTCGGCTCGTCGAGGAACAGGATGCGCGGCTCATGCGACAGCGCCTTGGCGATCATCAGCCGGCGCTTCATGCCGCCCGACAGGGTGATCGCCTTGGCGTCCTTCTTGTCCCACAGCGACAGGTCGCGCAGCACCTTCTCGACAAAGCCGGGGTTGGCCGGCTTGCCGAACAGGCCACGGCTGTAATTGACCGTCGCCCAGACGCTCTCGAAGGCGTCGATGGTCAGTTCCTGCGGCACCAGCCCGATCAGACCGCGCGCGGCGCGATAATCCTTGTTGATGTCGTGGCCGTCGACGGTGACGGTGCCCGACGAACGGTTGACGATGCCGCAGACGATCGAGATCAGCGTCGTCTTGCCGGCGCCATTGGGTCCAAGCAGGGCGAAGATCTCGCCGCGCTGAATGTCGAGATTGACTTCCTTGAGCGCGGTGAAACCGGTGGCGTAGGTCTTGGAGACCCCGGAAATGGACAGGATGGAAGGCATGGATGAAAACGGCTGCTTGAAAGAGGTCCCCTGATATAGGCCGAATGTCGGTGCTTGCAACCGCAAGTCAATGCCCTGCTGACAGTTCTCGACAATCGTGCCGGCCGGCCGTTGCAGGTGCGGCGCACAGGCCCGGAGTTGCACGGCACGCAACCGGCAAAATTGTCCTGTGGCGTTCAGCCTCGCGGCAGGACGCCGCTTTGACCTGAACTCGCTTCGGGCCTATCCTTCGCGAGTATTTGCAGCAGCCGGAGCCTATCATGGACCCGCTCATACTTTCGCGTATCCAGTTCGGCGCGAATATTTCATTCCATATTCTATTTCCGACGATCACCATTGCGCTGGGTTGGGTGCTGCTGTTCTTCAAGTTGCGTTACAACGCGACCAACGATTCCGCCTGGATGCGCGCCTATTTCACCTGGGTGAAGGTGTTCGCGCTGTCCTTTGCCATGGGCGTGGTTTCGGGCGTCACCATGAGCTTCCAGTTCGGCACCAACTGGCCGGGCTACATGGAAAAGGTCGGCAACATCGCCGGGCCGCTGCTGGCCTACGAAATCCTCACCGCCTTCTTCCTCGAAGCGGCCTTTCTCGGCATCATGCTGTTCGGCTTCCGCCGCGTCTCCAACCGCATCCACACGCTGGCGACGGTGCTGGTCGCCGGCGGCACCACCGTCTCGGCATTCTGGATCATCGCGCTCAATTCCTGGATGCAGACGCCGGCCGGATTCGAGATGCGCGACGGAGTGGCGCATGCGGTCGACTGGTGGGCAATCATCTTCAATCCGTCGATGCCCTACAGGCTGACCCACATGCTGCTGGCGTCGGGGCTGACGGTGTCGTTCCTGATATCAGGCCTGTCGGCGCTGCGCTATCTCACCGGCGACCGCTCGGAATCGATGTGGAAGGCGCTGCGCACCGGCGTCTTCACCGCGGCGATCCTGATCCCGATCCAGATCTTCGCCGGCGACCAGCATGGGCTGAACACGCTGGAGCATCAGCCGCAGAAGATCGCCGCCATGGAGGCCAACTGGAACACCGGCCCCAACGTGCCGCTGGTGCTCTTCGCGCTGCCCGACGAGGCGGCGAAGGAAAACAAATTCGAGATCGCCATTCCCGATGGAGCCAGCCTGGTGCTGCGGCACTCGACCAGCGGCGTGGTGCCGGGGTTGAACGACTATCCCGGCAACCATCCGCCGGTCTTTCCGGTGTTCTGGGGTTTCCGCATCATGGTCGGCACGGGCATATTGATGCTGCTCGTCTCATGGTCGGCGGCCTTCTTCCTCAAGCGCCGGCACAGCCTGCCGAAGCCGCTGGCCATGCTGATGGTGCCGATGGCGCTGTCGGGCTGGCTGGCGACGCTGGCCGGCTGGTACACCACCGAAATCGGCCGCCAGCCCTGGCTGGTGACGGGCGTGCTGAAAACCGCCGACGCGGTCGGCCCGGTGGCCGGCAGCCATGTCGCGCTGACGCTCGCCATATACCTCGTTCTCTATGTGCTGTTGCTGATCGCCTATCTCGGCGTGCTGGTGCACCTGGCGCTGAAGGCGGCGAAGGACGGCGACAACTCGCCGTTGCCCGGCGTGCTCAACGCGCCGATGTCGCAGCCGGCTGCGGGGGAGTGATTTGATATGGCACTCCAGCCGGGCGCCGGCGCGGCCCCTCACCTGCCTGCCGGCATCCTCTCCCCTTATAGGGACGGGGAGAGGGGCGCTCGCATCGACGGTTTCGCCAATCACCAGCGTTGCAAGAAAAGCGCCGAGATTGCGGCCAGCCCCCTTCTCTCCGTCCCTATACGGGGAGAAGTGCCCGGCAGGGTGATGAGGGGCGGCGCCGACTTCGGCAATCGATCTGAAGCCTCGATAGAGCCCCATCCGATCACATCGCGATTAGCCGGCTCTGGTGAGTGAGGAGAAAAAGATGACCTTCGACTGGCCAACCGCGCTTCCGCTGATCTTCGCCGGCCTGATGGGCCTCGCCATCCTGATCTACGTTATTCTCGACGGTTTCGATCTCGGCATCGGCATTCTGTTCGCGGCAGCCGAGGATGCTGAACTGGACACGATGATCGCCGCCATCGGCCCGTTCTGGGACGCCAACGAAACCTGGCTGGTGCTGGCCGTCGGCCTGCTGCTGGTCGCCTTCCCGCTGGCGCATGGCGTCATCCTGACGGCGCTCTACATTCCGGTCTTCGTGCTTTTGCTCGGGCTGATCCTGCGCGGCGTCGCCTTCGATTTCCGCGCCAAGGTGCCAGCTGGCCGCAAGCATCGCTGGAACCGTATTTCTTCCTGGGTTCGCTCATCGCCTCGCTGGCGCAGGGCTATATGCTGGGCGTCTATGTGCTCGGGCTCGATGTCGGCCTCGGCGGCACGGCGTTCGGCGTGCTGGTGGCGTTCTGCCTTGCCGCCGCCTACGCGGCGATGGGCGCCGCCTGGGTGATCTACAAGACCGAAGGCGAATTGCAGAAGAAAGCGGTGCGCTGGCTGCGCACCGCGCTGGTGCTGACCGCGCTCGGCATGGCGGCGGTGTCGCTGGCGACGCCCTTCGCCAGCCCGCGCATCTTCGACAAATGGTTCGTCTGGCCGGAAATGCTTTATCTGTCGCCGCTGCCGATCCTGTCGGCGCTTTTGTTCCTGTGGCTGTGGCGGCAGACCTTCCATCTGCCGAAGCCCGACGACCGCCATTCGCTGATGCCGTTCCTGACGCTGGCCGCCATCTTCGCGCTCGGCTTTGCCGGTCTCGCCTGGTCGTTCTACCCGTTCGTGGTGCCCGATCGCCTGACCATCTGGCAGGCGGCTTCCGCGCCGGAGAGCCTGGCCATCATCCTCGCCGGCACCGTGGTCGTGCTGCCGGTCATCATCTTCTATTCGTTCTATGCCTACCGGGTGTTCGGCGGCAAGGCGACGGATCTGACGTATGATTGACCTGCCGATGCAGGCGCGAGGCACCCCTCTCTGGCCTGCCGGGCAGAGGGGGGTGCTGTCCCGCCGACGCCTCCTCAATAAAGCCGACTCAATTGCTCGCCGACAGCACCAGCACCGGCTTGTCGCTGTAGAGCGCCGGGAACAGCGCCTTCAAATTCGCCACCTTGGGCAGGTCGTTGTAGACGATGTAGGGATAGGTCGGGTTCAGCGTCAGAAAATCCTGATGGTAATTCTCGGCCGGATAGAAGGTCTTGCCGGTTTCCAGCGTAGTGACGATCGGCTCCGGGAACACCTTGGCCTGGTCGAGCTGGGCGATGTAGCTTTGCGCGATCTTCTTCTGTGCATCGTTTTCGGCGAAGATCGTCGAGCGGTATTGCGTGCCGGAGTCCGGACCCTGGAAATTCAGCTGGGTCGGGTTGTGGGCGACCGAGAAATAGACCTGCAGCAGCTGGCCATAGGTGATTTTCGATGGATCGTAGGTGATCTCGACGGATTCGGCATGCCCGGTGCGGCCTGAGCCGACCGTCTCGTAGACGGCGGTGTCCTTGTCGCCGCCGGAGTAGCCGGAGACGGCCCTGGTGACGCCCTTGACGTGCTGGAAGACGCCCTGCACGCCCCAGAAACAACCGCCGGCGAAGATCGCCTTTTCAGTGCCGGCGGCCGCCTTCTCGTCGATTGCCGGCGGCGGGATCTTCACCGCGTCCTCGGCCGAAACCGCCGGTGTCAGCCAGAAGGCGGCGCCAGCGGCGGCAAGTGCAAGCGCGGCGAGGGCGCCTTTGACAAAGCCGAGCGAACGGTTTGAAATCTTGATGTTGGTCATGGTTGCACTCCTCGTGGCTTCCATAGGGATCAGTCTATTGCATCAAATAGTGCGGCGCGACGCACATTCGCGTGCGCCGAATGCGGAATCTTACCGTCAGCGCTGCCCCTCACTGTCCTGCCGGACATCTCTCCCCGTAAAACGGGGAGAGAGCGACTGACCGCGACGCTGGCGTTTCTACCTGCAACACCGATGATTGGCGAAACCGTCGATGAGCGCCCCTCTCCCCGTCACTATACGGGGAGAGGATGCCGGCAGGCAGGTGATGGGCAGCGCCAAGGGCCGCCCTTGTGAATGAACGGCTGAGACGCGGCAGAACTAGTTGGCCGGAGCCATCGCATCCGTTGCCGGTTTCATCGCATCCGTCGCCGGCTTCATGGCGTCGGCGGCCGGCTTCATGGAATTGGTTTCCATCGGATCGGCCGGCTTCATTGCATCGTTTGCAGGCTTCATCGCATCCGCGGCCGGTTTCATGGCATCTGCAGCCGGCTTCATCGCGTTGGTCGCGTCGTCGGCGCGAGCGATGCCGCCGGCAAACAGCGCCGTCGAGCACAAAGCGAGAGCGAGCGCCGGCAGCGTCAGGCGGGAAATGGTCATGATGATCTCCTTGGGTTGGTCGTGAAGGCGCGCCCTCTTGGCGGCCGTGCTATGCGGCGCCGCTCCATGCGGCGTTGCGCAATCTCTTGTTGAAGCGTGATCTAGTTTGTCGCGGCGGCCAGGATCGGTCCGCCACCGGGCGACTGCACGAGCACGGCGGTGCTCAGGCCGCCGGATGCGGCGGGCAGCGGATACGTCGTGGCCGCGCCGGTCCAGCCGCCGAGTTTTTCGAGCGCGTGCACGACATTGGCGTGCGGCAAGGTGCGGCCGGTGTTTTCGCCGCGCGACACCGGCACCTCGACGACGCCCTTGGCATAGTGCACCAGCCAGACATCGGCGTGGCCGCCAGGTACGGCGCCGGCGCCGATGCTGATCTTGCCGCCATCGAGCGACAATGCCGGGCCGCTCGTCCGGCCGCTCACCGAGATCAGCTTTTCGATCTCGCCAGGTGCGGCGCCGACGACATCGGCATGGCCGTTGACCACCACTTGCGGCGTGAACGGCCCGTCATGACCGAGCGCCGGCTCGTAACTGACCTGGCGCCGGGTGAATTCCTGTTTTCCGAAAATGTCCTTCCAGCCGAGATAGTCCCAGTAGGTGACGTTGAACGACAGCGCCAGCACGCCGGGCTGGTCCTTGACCCTGATCAGATTGGCGTTGGCCGGCGGGCAGGACGAGCAGCCCTGGCTGGTGAACAGCTCGACCACGCTGAGCGGCTGGGCGGCGGCCGCACCGAGCGACGCCGCCAGCGCAAGCGCTGAGAGGCTGGACACTGTGACGAACTTGCGGGGCATCGGCTTTCTCCCTGGGCGGCGGCGCCCGAATGGACCG
>NZ_RZOL01000280.1:0-7964 GCF_004022985.1 Mesorhizobium sp. M7A.F.Ca.ET.027.02.1.1
GACGCAATAGCCGGTGATCCGCGCTTTTGCGATGTCGGCGACGAAATCGTCGAGCCGCAGTTTGCGCCCGTCGGGCAGCACGAGATCGTCGTCCGACACCATGCCTTCGATCTCAGCCTTCTCCAGCCCCGCCAGAAGCAGCCGCCCCGAGGCCGTCCAGGGCAGCGGTATCTGCAAGCCGGTGGCGGAACTGATGCGGAACGGCCTGGTGCCGGGACTCGCATGGACGATCGTATAGCGGCCGCTCTGCAGCATGCACAGTTCGGAAGTCTCGCCGGTCTCGCGCGACAGATTGTCGACCTCCTGGCGCCCCCGCCTCAACAGGTCGTTGCCCCGCACATAGTCCATTCCGTAGAGATAGAGCTTCTTGCCGAAATAGACGCGATTGCCGTCGCCTTCCATTTCCAGCAGTCCCGCATCGACCAGCGACCGCACCAGCGTATAGGTCGTCGAACGGGGCGCGTGCACGCCCTTGGCAAGGTCGCCAATGCCGATCGCACGCTGGGTCGTGTGAAGAAACTCCAGAATCTCCAGCACCCGGTTGAGCCCCTTTTCACGGGAGCCCGAAATCTTCTCGCCGGCTGAAAGTGCCGAGGCATTGCCATCTTGCATTGTTGATTCCGGGTGTTAGTATCTGTCCTGTACAGGATACACACGTCTCTTGTAAGAGACAATCGCTTCGACGTCACTGACGCGTGTATTGCCTGTGCAAGGGGAACACAAACGAAAGGAGGTCGCCGTGAACGACACATCCGGAAGACGTGATTTTCTGAAATTGGGAATGGCGGGACTGGCCACGGCCGGCGTCGTGGGTGCGGCGGTAGCCGTCGATGCCCAGAAGGCCGCTGCTCAGGCAGCACCCGACAGCCTGCTGCGCACCGTGCTCGATCGCGGCAAGCTGATCGTCGGCACCGGCAGCACCAATGCGCCGTGGCACTTCGAGAACGATGCCGGCGAACTCGTCGGCATGGACATCACCATGGGGCGCATTCTTGCCAAGGGCCTTTTCGACGATCCGACCAAGGTCGAGTTCGTGATGCAGGATCCGGCACAGCGCATCCCCAACGTCACCACCAACAAGGTCGACATCACCATTCAGTTCATGACGATGAGCGCCCAGCGCTCGCAGCTGGTCAATTTTTCCCGGCCTTACTATGTCGAGGGCGTCGCCCTGCTGAGCCTTCCGACCGCCGAGAACAAGACCTTCGACAAGCTGCTTGCCGGCGGCTCGGCGACACGCGTCTCCATCCTGCAGAATGTCGATGCCGAGGCGCAGGTGCATTCGGTGCTGCCCGAGTGCCAGGTTATGCAGATCGATACCCAGGCCAACGTGCTGCAGGCACTGGAATCGAAACGCGTCGACGCCGCTGCCGTCGATCTGTCCACGGTGCGCTGGCTCGCCTCGCGCAATCCGGACAGATATTTCGACGCCGGCAAGAGCTGGCTGAGCATGCTTTATGGCGCGGCACTCCGGCAAGGCGACCTTGATTGGCTGACCTTCGTCAACGCGACCTTCACCATCGCCATGTTCGGCCACGAAAACGCACTCTACGATGCCGCCTTCAAGGACTACTTCGGACAGGAGCCGCCGGCGCGCCATCCCGGCTTCCCAGCCATCTGACCTGCATCGGGCGGAAGGGCGTATCCAGCGCCCTTCCGCCTTCCTAGAGCGATTCCAGGAAAAGTGTGAAACGGTTTTCCGTCCGGAATTGCGTCAAAACAAAGAGTTAGAGCGGGTCGCCGTTTCGTGAAACGGTGAACTGCTCTAAGCCTGCGGCACTGAGGCGGACGCATGGGCTATGCCCTTAATTTCAACCTGATCTGGCGGCACTTCGACAAGCTGTGGGGCGGACTGCTGCTCAGTCTCGAACTCGCCGTCATATCGATCGCCATCGGCATCGTCATCGGCCTGGTCCTGGCGGTCTGGTATGTGTCTGCCGGACGCATCGTGCGCACCATCATCGCCGCCTACGTCGAATTCATCCGCAACGTGCCGCTGATCCTGCTCGTCTACCTCGTCTTCTACGGCTTGCCGACAGTGGTCGACATCGCCTACAGCGCGCCGACCTCGTTCGTCGTCACGCTGTCGCTCTATAGCGGCGCCTATCTGGTCGAGGTGTTTCGCTCCGGGCTCGAAGCCGTTCCGCGCGGACAGCTGGACGCCGGCAAGGCAATCGGCCTGACACCCTGGCAAAGGCTTCTCAACGTGCGCCTGCCGACCATGCTGCGCATCACCTTGCCGGCATTGTCCAACACCTTCATATCGCTGTTCAAGGACACCTCCGTCGCCTCGGTCATTTCGGTGCCGGAGCTGACCTATGGCGCCCAGTGGATCAACTTCAACACCTTCCGCATCGTCGAGGTCTATCTCGTGGTCACCGCGATGTATCTGGTGACCGGCTACATCTTGCTTTTTGCGCTTCGGCTCGTCGAGCGCCGGTTCAGGGCGGCGCGCTGATATGCTGACCCAAATCGCCTATGCCTTGCCTTTCCTCGCCCAGGGCTTTGCCCTGACACTGTGGGTATCCCTGCTGGTCGTGGTATTTTCGCTGATTGCCGGCGTGATCATGGGCGTCGGTCTCGTCTATGGCCCGGTGCCGTTGCAATGGGCCGTGCGCATCTTCAGCGACACCATCCGCGGCATACCGATCCTGGTGCTCATCTTCTTTGTCTATTACGGACTGCCGGCCGTCGGGCTTCATCTGCCGTCGTTCTGGGCCGCCGTGCTGGCGCTGACCCTGTTCAAGACAGCCCAGGTCGTCGAATATTTCAGAGGTGCTGTCGGCTCCATTCCGAAAGGGCAGTCCGAGGCGGCGATGGCGATCGGGCTGACCTTTCGCCGGCGGCTTGCCTACGTCATTTTCCCACAGGCGTTCAGGCGCTTCCTGCCGCCCTGGATCAACGGCGTCACCGATGCGGTCAAGGGCAGCGCGCTGGTATCGCTGCTCGGCATCACCGACCTGATGCAGGCCATCAACCAGGTCATCGGCCGCACCTATGAGGCCATGCCGCTCTATATCCTCGGCGCGCTCATCTACTTCGCGGTCAACTATGCCCTTTCGCTCGCCAGCCGGCGGCTCGAGCGGCGTTTCTCCTTCATCCGGGAATAGCAATGTCCACAAGTCCGAAAAACACCCCGGCCCTTCTCGACGTCCGCGACGTTTCCAAAGCCTTTGGGACCGTCCAGGTCCTGCGTTCGGTCAGCCTGCAGGTGGCGAAGGGGGAGGTGGTGACGGTCATCGGCCCCTCCGGCAGCGGCAAGACCACGCTGCTGCGTTGCGTCAACTTTCTCGAAAGCTATGACAGTGGTTCGATCCGCATTGACGGCAAGGAGGTCGGCTTTCGCGAAGCCGGAACCCGCCAGCGTCGCAGCGAACGCGATCTCGCCGCGATGCGCGCCGAGACCGGCATGGTGTTCCAGAGCTTCAACCTCTTTCCGCACCTGACAGCCGCCGGCAACATCATGCTTGGCCTCACCAAGGTGCGCGGCAAGAGCAACGCCGAAGCGCGCACCATCGCCGAACACTGGCTCGGCCGGGTCGGCCTCGCCCACAAGGCCGACAGCCTGCCCGCCGAACTGTCCGGCGGCCAGCAGCAGCGCGTCGGCATTGCCCGCGCAGTGGCCATGGGGCCGAAGATCCTGCTTCTCGACGAGATAACCTCCGCGCTCGACCCGGAACTGGTCGGCGAGGTGCTCGAGGTCGTGCGCAGCCTGGCCGAGGACGGCATGACGATGGTGATGGTCACGCACGAAATGGCCTTTGCCCGAGATGCTTCGAGCCGCATCATCTTCATGGCCGATGGCGGCGTCAGCGCGGCGGGCCCACCCGCCGAAATCCTGGCGGCGGACACCGACAATGAGCGCCTGCGCACCTTCCTGGCACGCTTCCGCGCCTCGCATTTCTAGAACGGGACAGCCAACGCTGTCGCAAGGAGCCTTCTTTCATGACGCCTTATATCCGGCTCGCCGCGTTGGGCCTGACGCTGCCCGAGCCGCCGACACCGATCGCCAACTTCGTCACCCATGCCGAAAGCGGCCGGCTGATCTTCCTGTCCGGTCAGGGTCCGCTGCGCACCGACGGCACGCTGTTTACCGGCAAGGTGGGGGAGGATGTCACCGTCGAGGAGGCTTATGGCCATGCCCGCCTCACCGGCCTCAATCTGCTTGCCGTCATGCACGCAGCCACTGGCGACCTTGGCCGGATCGTGCGCGTCGTCAAGCTGCTCGGCTTCGTCAACGCCATACCGACCTTCAGCGACCATCCGAAAGTGGTCAATGGCTGTTCCGACCTGTTTGCCGATGTGTTCGACAATATCGGCGGCCATGCCCGCTCGGCGATCGGCGTCGGCTCCTTGCCTGGAAACATCACCGTTGAAATCGAGGCGGTTGTCGAGATCGCCGCCTGACCTTTAGAAGAATGGAATCCGAGAGATGAAAACCACTTCCACCGACGGCTCCAACACCACCATCCGCGAACGGCTCGGCCTTCGCCCGATCATCAATGTCTCCGGCACGATGACCGCGCTCGGCGCGTCGATCATTGTCCCCGAAGCGATCAGCGCCATGGCGGAAATGGCCTCGCAATGGGTGGAAATGGATGACCTGCAACGTGCCGCAAGCACGATCGTCGCGCGCCTGACCGGCGGCGAGGCCGGTTTCATCACTGCCTGCTGCGCCAGCGGCATCACCATGGCGATCGCCGGTGCGATGACGGGGACCAATCTGCTCGCCATCGAGCGGCTGCCTGATAACACGGAAGGCCTCAAGTCGGAGGTCATCGTCCAGCTCGGCCACATCGTCAACTATGGTGCGCCGATCGACCAGTCGGTCCGGCTGGCGGGCGCCAGGGTCGTGCCGGCCGGCACGGTCAGCGTGACGCAGGACTATCATGTGCGCGACGCGATCAACGACCGCACGGCGGCGGGCCTCTATGTCGTTGCGCACCACACCGTGCAGTATGGCATGCTGTCGCTGGAGGAATTCTGCGAGATCTGCCACGCCAGGGGTGTCCCGGTGATCGTGGATGCGGCTTCAGAGTATGATCTGCGCGACTTCCTCGCGCGCGGCGCCGACATTGTCATCTACAGCGGCCACAAATTCCTGAGTGGGCCGACCAGCGGCATCGTCACGGGGCGCAAGGATCTGGTTCGCGCCGCCTATCTCCAGAACCGCGGCGTCGCGCGCGCCATGAAGGTCGGCAAGGAGAGCATCGCCGGCACCATGGCCGCACTGGAAGCCTGGGAAAAGCGCGACCATGCCGGCATCCGCCGCCGCGAAGACGCCGCGCTCAACCTGTGGAAGGACGCGTTGCAGGGCCTGCCGGGCATTGTCGCGCAGATCATTCCCGATCCGACCGCCAACCCTCTCGATCGGCTTCAGATTTTTGTACTGCCCGAAAGCCGGTTCACGGCGGCCGGCCTCACCTCGGCATTGGCGACGGGCTCGCCACCGATCATCGTGCGCAACCATGAGGTGGAGCGCGGCCATTTCTTCCTCGACCCCTGCAATCTTCATCCCGGCGAGGCCGAGATCGTCGCCGAACGGCTGCGCGCCATATCGACCGCCAAGGACCGCCCGGCCGATGCGATGAAAGTCGCCCGCAAGGATTCGTCCGGCGTCTTACGCTGGCCAGATTGAACACCCGGCGAATCGTTACCTGAAATTGCGCCGGCCGTACCAGCACGCGCCATCATGCGCCTATTGGCCTGACGGGCTCTCCAGGGCACCGGCCGGGAAACTGCCGGCTCCCTTTGCGCGCCTTGGCGGGTCCAGCTTGGTGGCCGCTTCGTAGCCTCTCAAAACAATAACTTTACAAATATCTTTCTTTATGTGAAGTCATGACGATTGCAGGATCGATCATGACAGCCACTCGTTTCGCCACGCGCCTGAATTCCTTTGCCTCGCGACCGCAGGCCGAGTGGCCCGATCTTACCGGCAAGCCGTCGCTGCTGCAGATGGCGGCGCGCGCCGCCAAGGTCGAGGGGCTTACCGATCTTGATCTCAACTTTCCTGACCACGTCGGTGAAAAGCCCACGGAAATCGCCCTGAAACTGGGCGATCTTGGGCTCTCCATCAATGGCTTTGCCATGCGCTACTACTCCAACCCCGCCTTCAAGCTCGGCGCTTTCACCAATCCGGATCCGGCGGTGCGTCGCGAGGCCATCGACCTGACCAAGGCCGGCATCGATGCCCTGCGTGAGGCCGGCGCCAGCCTGATGACGCTGTGGCTCGGCCAGGATGGCTTCGACTACGCCTTCCAGGCCGACTATTCGACGCTTTGGCAACACGAAATTGATGGGATTCGTGAAGTTGCGGCACATGATCCCGACTGTCAGATCAGCCTTGAATACAAACCGAACGAACCACGCTCCTACAGCCTGATGCCGGATGCGGCGACGACCTTGCTGGCAATCCGCGATGTCGGCCTGCCCAATCTGGGCGTCACGCTCGATTTCGCTCATGTGCTCTACGCCGACGAACAGCCGGCCTTTGCCGCAGCCCTGGTGGCGCGTCACAGCAAGCTGCTCGGCGTGCACCTGAACGACGGCTACGCCAAGCGCGACGACGGCCTGATGGTCGGCGCGGTGCACACGCTGCAGACCATCGAGCTGCTCAGGCAGATTCGCCGCGACGGTTACGCCGGCGCCATCTATTTCGACACGTTCCCCGATATGACCGGGCTCGATCCGGTGCGCGAGTGCGAAGTCAACATCGCTACCGTCAAGCGCATGCTGCGCGTCGTCGACCGGCTGGAGCAGGACAATCGCCTGTCCGCCGCCATGGACAGCCAGGACGCGGTGACGTCGCAGGCCATCATCCAGGAAATCATGCTCGGGCCGGATAGCTGAGGCATCCGCGCCATCGCCGTTTTCAACCAGGGAGGAATACAATGAAACTTCTGCTTGCCACCGCTACCGCCGCACTGATGGCGCTCTCGATCGGCTCTGCCTTTGCCGCCGACCTCGCGCCGCTCAATTCCGACACGGAAAAGGACCGCATCGACTGGTCGCAGGTCCAGGCCAAGTTCGGCGCGTTCCCCAAGCTGCCCGAAGGCACCAAGGCAGGCGCGGTCTCCAAGACGTTGACCAATGAATACTGGCGCTCGCTGGGCGAGGGCTACACGGCATTCGGCGCCAAGGTCGGCGTTCCCGTCGTCTATCAGGCAGCGCAGAGCGAGGGCGACCAGCTCGGCCAGCTCACCATCGCCGAAGGCCTGGTGACGCAGGGCTACAACGTGCTGCTCGTCTCGCCGCAGACGGATGCCAATCTGCAGCCGATCATGGAGCAGGCCAGGGCCGCCAACGTGCCGGTGGTCAATGTCAATGACGCCGTTATCCCGCAGGCCGAGCATTATGTCGGCAACGTCCAACGCGACAATGGCGTGCGCGTCGCCAAATGGTTCGTTAAGAATCGTCCGAATGGCGGCAAGGTCGCCATCGTCGAAGGCCAGGCTGGCGTCTATGCCGCCGTGCAGCGCACCGATGGCTTCAACTCGACCATTACCGAAGCCGGCAAGTTCGAGGTTGTCGCCAGCGTTCCCGGCAACTGGGACCGCCAGACCTCCTATGACGCGGCCACCAACATCCTGCAGCAGCATCCCGACCTGATCGGCTTCTATGCCAACAATGACGGCATGGCGCTCGGCATCGTCGAGGCTGTCAAGGCCGCCGGCCTGCAGGACAAGGTTGCGGTCTTCGGCACCGACGGCATTTCCGATGCCTATGCCTCCATACGGGCCGGCGAACTGACCGGCACGGTCGACAGTTTCCCGGTTCTGACCGGCGAAGTGGCGTTGGAAACAGCTCTGCGTCTCGTCGCGGGACAGAAGCTGCCGCGCGTCGTCGCCACGCCACAGGCGCTGATCACCAAGGACAATGCCGACCGCTATTCCGGCGCCGGCGCGCGCAAGGCGCTGCTCGAGGACGCGGCTGCGGGCCAGTAAGGCCAACCAACAGTGCCGGTC
>NZ_RZOL01000281.1:0-7961 GCF_004022985.1 Mesorhizobium sp. M7A.F.Ca.ET.027.02.1.1
TGCCTATGGCGGTGCCAAGGGCGAAGGCGTATCGGTGCCCGGCGTCTTCGAAACCCGCATCGCCGAGGCCGATCTTCTCGTCCACACCGGCGACGACCCCGGCCGCGACATCCTCGAAGGCTCCGCCGACGTCGCTTTCATCGGCGGCTTTTCGGCCGCCCTTGCGGCGCTCGGCAGGAATGCCGACGTCATCGTGCTCGACACCACGGACCCGCAAAAGCCCAAGCCGCGTTCGCTCAGTGAGGCCGTATCGCGGGTGGTGCGCGCCCGCGCCGTCAATCCACGCTTCATATCGGGACAGATGCGCCACGGCCCGCGTGGCGCCTCCGAATTTGCCGAAACCGTAGACCGCCTGGTCGGCTTCGCCGAAACCACGCACGCCATTTCGGGCACGCTGATCGAGGCAGTGCACGATGCCTATCTCGGCGATCCCATGGTCCGCGCCTTCATCCTGCGCGAGAACCCCGCCGCCGCCAAAGTCATCGCCGAGCGCTTCCTGTCGGCGCGCCGGCGTGGCCTGTGGCATCCCCTGCGCAACTCCATCGACGACGATCTCACGGCCCTGATTGCCGAGGCCGAGGCGCTTGGGGTGGCGGCATGAACGCCTTCTCGCGCCGCGGCGCCTGCCCGGCTTTGTCGGTGCCAATGCAGACCGGCGACGGGCTTTTGGTGCGGCTCAATCCGGTTGTTGGAGGCCCGTCTTCTGGAGGCCCATCTTCTGGAGGATTGTCGCCGAAGCTTTTGATTGGACTCTGCGAATCCGCCTTGCGGCACGGCAATGGCATCATGGAAGTCACCGCGCGCGGCAGTCTGCAGATACGTGGGCTGACCACGGACAGCGCGGCGCGGCTGGCGGCGGAGGTCGATGCGCTTGATATCGCAGTACGCACCGGCGTGCCGGTCGAGACCGGCCCGCTGGCCGGCATCGACCCGCAGGAGATTGCCGATCCCCGGCCGCTGGCTGAACGGATCAGGGCGTCGATTGACGAGGCTGGATTAGCGCCGAGGCTGGGGCCGAAGGTTTCGGTCGTTGTGGACGGCTGCGGGCAGTTGACGATGGATTCGGTGACGGCCGATGTGCGGCTTGCTGCAGTGCGGGTCGATGCAGGAGTTCGGTGGCGGGTGTCTGTCGCGGGTGATGGGTGGAATGGGAGGCCACTTGTCACTGCCGATGAAGGCTCGGCGTGCGACATCACCGTCGCGGCCCTAAGAATGGTTGCCGAAAAAGGCCGCGAGGCTCATGCGAGGGATTTGACTGAGAGGCAGTTGGTGTCTCTGGCGGGTTGGCTATGCTCGACAAGTTTGCGCGAGGCGCCCCCCTCTGTCCTGCCAGACATCTCCCCCTCAAGGGGGGAGATTACGCTGCCACCGATGGTTTCGCCAATCTCCGGTGTTGGTAAGGAAAAGCCGGCGCCTAAGCTGCCGATCTCCCCCCCTGAGGGGGAGATGTCCGGCAGGACAGAGGGGGGCGCCTCGCGTAAACCTAGCGGCCTTTTCCCCTTAGCCGGCGACGCCATTGCCCTCGGCATTGCCCTCCCCTACGGCAGCATGCCGGCAGACAAGATCATCGCGCTCGCCCAAAGCGCCCTCTCCCTCAACACAACCGAAATCCGCCTCGCCCCCAGTCGTGCCCTGCTCTTCCTTGGCCAGCCACCGGCAGCCAACCAACCCCTCCAACACACCGCCACCGCCCTCGGCTTCGTCACCGCCCCCACCGACCCGCGCACGCGCATTGCCGCTTGCTCCGGCACGCCGGCCTGTGCCTCCGGCCGCATCGCCACGCGCGACATCGCCGAGACGATTGCCACTGAAAACGCCGACATCCTCGACTTCACCCTGCACATTTCCGGCTGTGCCAAAGGCTGCGCCCACCCCGCCCTGGCGACGCTGACGATTGTCGGCGGCGAAAACGGAGCCGGACTTGTCGTGAACGCGACGGCAAAGGCCCTTCCTGCGGGCTACAGGCCGGGCTATGACGCCGCGCGCGGCATCGGCCGCGTCGCGGCAATGATCCGCAGCGCACGATATCAAGGCGAGACTGCCGCTGCTTGCCTGACAAGGCTCGGGCCGGCCGGTATCGCCGAGGCTTACCGACAGGCCCAAACTGAAAAACGGAAATGAGCATGGCCGCCTACGACTACATCCATGACGGCACGGCGATCTATGAGCGCTCCTTCGCCATTATCCGCGCCGAGGCTGATCTTTCGCGCTTCTCCGAGGCCGAGGCCGATGTCGCCATCCGCATGATCCATGCCTGCGGCCAGGTCGAAGCTTCAAGTCATTTTGTGTTCTCCACGGATTTGGTTGCCGCTGCCCGCACCGCTTTGGCGGCGGGCGCGCCGATTTTCTGCGACGCGGAAATGGTCTCGCATGGCGTCACCCGCGCCAGGCTGCCGGCGGGCAACGAGGTGATCTGCACCTTGCGCGATCCGCGCACGCACGACATTGCTGGGCAAATCGGCAACACCCGCTCGGCCGCCGCGATCGATTTGTGGGGCGAGCGCATGGCGGGCTCGGTGGTTGCCATCGGCAATGCACCGACCGCGCTGTTCTATCTATTGGAAAAACTGCGGGACGGCGCGCCGAAGCCTGCGGCCATCATCGGCATGCCGGTCGGCTTCGTCGGTGCTGCCGAATCGAAGGACGCGCTGGCCGAGAATTCCTACGGCGTTCCCTATGCCATCGTGCGTGGCCGTCTCGGCGGCAGCGCCATGACCGCCGCAGCGCTCAATTCATTGGCGAGGCCGGGCCTGTGAACGCGCTTCCCAAAGGCCGTCTCGTCGGCGTCGGCACCGGTCCCGGCGACCCCGAACTGCTGACCCTGAAAGCCGCGCGGGCCTTGGCGGAAGCCGATGTCGTGGCCTATTTCGCCAAGCGCGGCAACAACAGCAATGCGCGCGCCATCGTCGAAGCGCAGTTCCGGCCTGAAATGACGGAATTGCCGCTGCTCTATCCCGTCACCACCGAAATCGACAAGGATCACGACGACTACCGCTCGCAGATCACGGCTTTCTACGAGGAGTCCGCCGAGAAGGTCGCCGAGCACCTCCAGGCAGGCAGGATGGTTGCGGTGCTGTCCGAGGGCGACCCGCTTTTCTACGGCTCCTACATGCATCTGCATGTACGCCTCGCCCATCGCTTCCCGACCGAAGTCATTCCCGGCGTCACCGCCATGTCCGGCTGCTGGTCGCAGACTGGTATCCCGATCGTCCAGGGCGATGACGTGCTGACGGTGCTGCCCGGCACGATGAGCGAGTTCGAGCTGACGCGCCGGCTGGCTGACACCGATGCCGCCGTCATCATGAAGGTCGGCCGTAACCTGCCAAAGATCAGGCGGGCGCTGGAGGCTACGGCCAAGCTGTCGCGCGCCGTCTATGTCGAGCGCGGCACCATGGCCGGCAGCGTGTCGATGAAGCTGGCCGACAAGCCGGACGACAAGGCGCCCTATTTCGCCATCGTGCTGGTCGCCGGCTGGTCCGGCCGCCCCGGCGCCGTGGGAGCGCAAGTATGAGCGGCCGTCTCACTGTCATCGGCCTTGGGCCCGGCAATGCCGATCAAGTCACTCCGGAAGCCAGCCGCGCCGTAGCCGAGGCGAAATTCTTTTACGGCTACAAACCGTATCTCGACCGGCTGGAATTGCGCCCGGACCAGACCCGCGTCGCTTCCGACAATCGCGAGGAACTCGCCCGCTCCAAGGACGCACTGTTCAAAGCCGCCGAGGGCCACGACGTCGCGGTGGTTTCCGGTGGCGATCCCGGCGTGTTCGCCATGGCGGCGGCCGTCTGCGAGGCGATCGAGGCCGGCCCGGCCGAATGGCGCGCGGTCGATGTCGCTGTGGTGCCCGGCATCACCGCCATGCTGGCGGTCGCCGCCCGCATCGGCGCGCCCCTCGGCCATGATTTCTGCGCCATCTCGCTGTCCGACAATCTGAAGCCATGGGAGTTGATCGAACTGCGCCTGCTGGCGGCGGCCGGCGCCGGCTTCGTCATCGCGCTCTATAACCCGATCAGCAAGGCGCGCCCCTGGCAGCTCGGCCGCGCCTTCGAATGCCTGACCGCGATCCTGCCTGGTACCACACCAGTGATTTTCGGCCGCGCCGCCGGCCGCCCGGATGAGCGCATCGAGGTCTATCTGCTGGCCGATGTCGAGGCAGAGAAGGCCGACATGGCGACCTGCATCATCATCGGCTCGCCGGAGACCCGCATCATCAAGCGCGCGGAGAAGCCGGCGCTGGTCTACACGCCGCGCTCGTCCACGGGACGGACAAAATGATCGACCAACACGGTCAGCGCTTCAACGCTTTCAGCCGCGGGAACATCCGGCAAGACTGGCCGTTGGATCATGACCACCTCGAGGCCAAGCGCCCGCGCCGCGGCGATCTTGCCATAAGTCGCTTCGCCGCCGCTGTTCTTGGACACGACGACATCGATGCGTTGCTTTTCGAGCAGCGCGCGTTCCTCCGCCTCACGAAACGGGCCACGGGCCAGAAGATAGCTCGCATCCGGCACGGCAAGCTTGGGCTCGATCGCGTCGACGCTGCGGACGAGATAATGATGCTGGGGCGCAGCTTCGAAAGCAGCGACCTCTTGCCGGCCCAGCGCCAGGAAAACACGGCGCGGCGCCAGTCCAAGCGCTCGCGCGGCATCGCCGGATGTAATGACCTCAGTCCAGCGGTCGCCTTCGACAGGCTCCCAGCCGGGGCGTCGCAGCGCAAGGATCGGCACACCGGCCACGCGGGCGGCTTGCGCCGCATTGGCGGAGATCTGCGCCGCATAGGGGTGCGTCGCGTCGATCAGCAGGTCGATAGGCTCTTTCCGCAAATAATCGGCCAATCCACAGGCACCGCCAAAGCCCCCCGTTCGCACCGGCACGCCTTGCGCGACCGGGCTTTCAGTGCGGCCGGCCAGCGACAGCGTGACCGAGGCGCGCGCCGCCAGTTTTCCGGCCAGTTGCCGGGCTTCGGTGGTGCCGCCGAGGATCAGAATACGGTGGGTCATCATGCCTGCTGAAGGTCCGCGCGGTGCCAAGCTCACCCCAAAATGGCTCACAATCGTCGGCATCGGCGAGGACGGTTTAGCGGGTCTCGGCGACGAGGCCAAGCAGCGGATTGCCGAGGCGGAGATCATCTTCGGCGGCAAGCGGCACCTGGCGCTGGTCGCTTCCTTCGCCAAGGGCGAGGCGCGCGCCTGGCCAGTTCCTTTCGATGCCGAGATGGCTGACGTGCTGGCGCTTGCCGACAGGCGCGTCTGCGTGCTCGCTTCAGGCGATCCGTTCTTCCACGGCGTCGGCGCCACCCTCGCGCGCAAGGTCAAGCAACAGGAGATGCATGTCATCCCCGCACCGTCGGCCGTTTCGCTGGCGGCCGCGCGCCTTGGCTGGGCGCTGCAGGACATCGAGACCGTCTCGCTGCACGGCCGGCCGCTCGACCTGATCCGGCCGCTGCTGCAGCCACGCGCGCGCATTTTGGCACTGACCTCGGATGCCGAAGCCCCCGCTGCAATAGCGCGCCTGCTCACCGAACTCGACTTCGGCGCATCGCGGCTGACGATCCTGGAGGCGTTGGGTGGGCCAAGCGAGGACCACCGCACGATCCGCGCCGATGCCTTCGATCTCGAAAACATCAATCCACTCAACGTTCTGGCGGTCGAAGTTGAATCCGGTCCAGACGCGCGCGTCCTGCCGCTCACATCAGGCCTTGCCGATCATCTGTTCGACCATGACGGCCAGATCACCAAGCGCGAAGTCCGCGCCATCACACTGTCGGCGCTGGCGCCGCGGCGCGGCGAATTGCTGTGGGACATCGGCGCCGGTTCCGGTTCCATCGGCATCGAATGGATGCTGGCCCACCCTTCGATGCGCACCATTGCCATCGAGGCCGATCCGATCCGCGCCGCCCGCATTGGCCGCAACGCGGCCGTCTGCGGCGTTCCCGGCCTTGTCGTGGTGGAAGGCAGCGCGCCCAGGGCACTTGCCAGGCTGGACACGCCGGACGCGATCTTCATCGGCGGCGGCGGCAGCGATGCCGGCGTGCTGAATGCTGCCATCAAGGCGCTGCGCCCGGGCGGCCGTCTCGTGGCCAATGCGGTGACGCTGGAGATGGAAGCCTTGCTCCTCGCCCAGCATACCAAGCTCGGCGGCGATCTCACCCGCATCGCCATCTCTCGCGCATCGCCGGTCGGCGCGATGCAGGCCTGGCGGCCGGCCATGCCAGTGACCCAATGGAGCTGGGTCAAGCCATGATGGTCGCGGGCATCGGCAGCCGAAAAGGCGTGAGCGTCGAAGACGTGCTTGCCGCGATCGAAACCGCGCTGGAGACTCATGGCCTGACGATGACGGCACTTTCGGCACTGGCGACTGCCGAGTTCAAGAAGGATGAAGAAGCGATCGCCGCCGCTGGCCGCGTGCTGAGTCTTCCGGTCATCGTCGTCGATGACGCCACGCTTCAGGCCGCCTCGTCGGACACGCTCAGCCATTCCGACCTCTCGCAGGATGTTGCCGGAACCCCATCGGTTTCCGAGGCATCCGCCCTTGCCGTCGTCGGCAAAGGCGCCAAACTGCTTGGCCCGCGCACGGTGCTCGGCCCGGTCACCTGCGCCATCGCCATCAGCGGAGATGCGCCATGACCGTCCATTTCATCGGCGCTGGTCCAGGTGCCGCCGACCTCATCACACTGCGCGGCGCCAAGCTCCTTGCAAGCTGCCCGGTCTGCCTGCATGCCGGTTCGATCGTCGCGCCCGAGCTTTTGCAGCATTGCGCGCCCGGAACAAAACTGGTCGACACCGCGCCGATGTCGCTCGACGAGATCGAGGCCGAGTATGTCGCGGCCCACAAATCGGGCCATGATGTCGCCCGCCTGCATTCCGGCGACCTGTCGGTGTGGAGCGCCGTCGCCGAGCAGATCCGCCGGCTGGAAAAGCATGGCATTCCCTACACGCTGACGCCGGGCGTCCCCTCCTTCGCCGCTGCCGCCGCCGCATTGCGCCGCGAGCTGACCATTCCTGAAGTCGCGCAAAGCCTGGTGCTGACCCGCATCTCCGGACGCGCATCAAAAATGCCGCCCGGCGAAACGCTGGCCGGCTTCGGCCGCACCGGCGCCACGCTGGCCATTCATCTGGCCATCCACGCCATCGACCGCGTCGTTGCCGAGCTGACGCCGCATTATGGCGGGGATTGCCCGGTGGCGGTCGTCTTCCGCGCCTCCTGGCCGGACGAGCGTGTGCTGACCGGTACGCTGGCGACCATCGAGGCGCTGCTCGCCGCCGATCCGATGGAGCGCACGGCGATCATCTTCGTCGGCCGCTCGCTGGCAGCCGAAGGTTTTGGCGAGAGTTCATTGTACGACGCCCACTACCAGCGGCGTTTTCGCGGACGGGACGGATTGTGAGCGGCAGCACCAAAAACACTACGCTCGAAAAGGCGTTGTCCCAGCTGAATTTCAAGCCGCGCCGGCTTGAGCCGGGCCATGTCTGGCTGGCCGGCGCCGGCCCCGGCGACCCCGGTTGCCTGACGCTCGAAGTGCTGGCGGCTTTGGCCGAGGCGGATGCGCTGGTCTACGACGCGCTGGTCTCATCGGATGTCGTCGCCGTCGCCGAAAATGCCGAGCTTTTCTTTGCCGGCAAGCGCGGCGGAAAACCGTCGATGAAACAGGATGACATCACCGCCCTTTTGGTGCGGCTGGCGCGCGACGGCCGCCGCGTCGTCAGGCTGAAGGGCGGCGATCCCTATATTTTCGGCCGCGGCGGCGAAGAAGCCCTGGCGCTGGCGCATGAAAACATCCCGTTCCGCGTGCTGCCAGGCCTGACCTCGGGCCTCAGCGCTCTGGCCGCGACCGGCATCCCGGCCACCATGCGCGGCATCAACAAGGCGGTGATCCTGGCCACCGGCCACGCCGCCGGCACCGATGACGATCTCGATTGGGCGGCAATCGCCCGCACCGGCCAGCCTGTCGTCGTCTATATGGG
>NZ_RZOL01000282.1:0-7858 GCF_004022985.1 Mesorhizobium sp. M7A.F.Ca.ET.027.02.1.1
CATTAGAATTCGTTCTGTTTTTGCGTCAGACGAATGAGATCGCGGCGATCACTTCGAAGCCCGCCGACGACGTGGCCTGAACGTTGTAGGTGCTGGTGGCAGCAAGGCCCGTTGCATGGCCCGCCGCCTCGCGCATGTGAACGATGCCGTTGGCGCTATCGCATTGCTGTTCGTGATCGAGCGTGACCCCGGAGAATGTAAAGGCGCCTGTCGCCGGCTCGACGCCGCTTGCCGACGCGATCACGCAGCCATTGGCGCTTACAGTCAGGGTGCTGATCGTCGGATCGTTGCCAGTCGCGGTTTTCACATCGACATGCGTGTTCGAGGTGTAGCCGGTGATCGTGTAGACATCGGCGGCCGAGAATGAGTGGAGCGCGCTCCAATCGTCGATGATCGTGATAACGCCGCCCGTCGAAATCTCGCGATAGGCAATGCCGGTTTGCGTGCCTTCGTTGACGCCGTCATTTATGCCGTTTTGCCCGGCCAGTGTGCCGTTGGTGCCGTCGATCGAGACAGACACGATGGTCCGCTGTGCCGCAGCGTTGCGGAGACTGTGCGGGCACACCACGACCAGTTTGGTGCCGGCCGGGCCAACATTGGCGGTGAATGTATGCGGATCGATGGTGACTTTGTCCGTGAACGTGCCGATGAAAGTGACGGTCGGCCCGGTCGGCGCCGCCGCATCGGCAAACTGATCGATGTCGATAGAGAACGGCCCGGCATCGGCATTGTTGAACCACAGCGCCAGGCCGAAGGTGGTGACGCCGGAGACGTTGGAGAACGGCGTCGGCGTCTGGCCGGTGTACTCGTCAGCCCAGGTAGCGCCGTCTGGGCTGGTCTGGAACTTGTAGGTGGCGCCATCGGCCGAGATGACGAGCCTGATATAGTTCGGCCCGGCCTGGCTGCCGTTGGCCGATGCGCCGCCATCCGATGTCGTGTGGCCGGTGTCCTTGTTCCAGCCATTCGGCGGCGTGCCATTGACCTGGTATTTGTGCAGGCCGGTCGAGCCGTCGCCGCGCAACCCGACGATGTGGAAATCATTGTCGGCCTTCAGCCCGAAGCCAACCATGGCGAGCTTGCCCTGCTGGCCGAGTTGGGCGAAATGCGTAATATAGCGGAACGTGTATTGCCGGCCGGCAGTGATCGTGGCCAGAGGCATCACGAACTTGCCAAACGACCCTGGCTTGGTCTTGCCCTTGACTGTGGTGTTGCCCGACGCCGTGGTGGTAACGACAGGTTGCTCGACGAAGCCGCCATCGGTGACGCCGCTCCCGCCACCGGGATCGTTGGCGATGACGGCGCGGCCGGGACCGCGCCGGCCGAGCAGATAGGGCGCGGCAGTCATCAGGCGGCTCCCTGAAAACCTTCGAGCGTGGCGATCCATGTCGATTGCGCCAGCGGCGAGGCGATGGCCTCCAGCGTCTGCAACAGGCCGAACACGGTCTTGGCGCCGGAGGTCGGCAGCGTGATGATGCGCGACCCTTCGTCGGGCACGAAGATGCCGCCAGAACCATCGCTGAAGGTGCGCATGGTGCCTGACAGCGATCCGATGAAGGTGGCGCGCGGCGCGGTGAAGGCGGCATTGTCGCCGGCGCCGACAGTCGGCGACGCCCGGAACAGCCACATGCGCAGCGCCTTGCCGGCAACGCCGGTGTCCGATGTGATCAGCCGCAGCCGCTCGATGGTGAACAGATCGTCATTGACGTCGGACATCGAGAAGGAGAACGGCGTTACAGAGCCGGCCGTCGTGCTGTTGGCGATGGCGTCATTGGCGGCATAGGCGCTGGTGTCGTTCGGCCGCGTCATCGTCGCGGCGACCGCTTCGATGAACTTGGTCTTGACCTTGCCGATCAGGCTGGTGCCGGGACCGACGACGAGCGTGCCGGCGATCCACTGCTTGACCAGGCCGCGCAGATATTGCTGCACTGTGCCATTGGCGTCGGTGGTGACGGCGGCGCCGGAAGTCGTGCCGAGGATGCCTTCCAGCCCGTCGAGAAGGCCAACCAGCGTGGTCGCAAGATCGGTATGCAGCGTATCCAGCTTGGTGTTGCTGCTGGCGATCAGCGTTTCGAGGCCATCAATGAGGGCGGCATCCTCGTTCGACAGCGCGACCGGCCGAGACGCGGCAGCGGCAGCGCGACCAGGCGCCAAGGGCAACTCGACGTTGACGATCTCACCATTGGCATTGAGTACCGGGATCTGTGTCATGTCAGATATCCTCCAGCAGGATCAGCAGCGCGCTGTTCTTGGGTTTCGAGAAATCGAGCACGCCATCAGGCGCGGTGACGGTGCCGCCGCCGAGCCCGAGGAACATGCCGAGGCGCAGGAAGAGCGAGAAGCCGAGCATCAACGTGTCTCGACCGCGATCGTATCGCCAGGCGCGACCAGCAGCGGATAGGGCGCGCCGGCCGGCACCGGCCAGGCGGAACGCACGCCGCCGCCATCGGCCGATGTGTCGGGATCTGGCCCGACCGCGACCCAGCAATCGGCATCGGCCAAAAGCACGACGATGGTCTCGCCGGCGGCAGCGACCATCGTGCCGGCTCCGGGCATGGTGATCGCTTCCGAGCGGGCGCCGGCGCCGACCGCGACGTCTGCGTAGATCTGGCCGATAATGTTCGGGAAGGCATGAGAAAGGGTAACGATGAGCGTGGCCATCGGCGGTATCCTTCGGGGTTTTGAGAAAATCAGGCGGTGAGCGCCGGGAGATCGGCCGGCAGCATCGCCGGATAGACGGTGATCGAGCGGATGGTGATGTCGTTCAGGGAGTTGCCGGTGCCGGAGCCGTCATGGCCGAACAGCACGGTGTCGACCGATGCCAGATGCGTCAGGTAATTCACTGTCTGTGTGGTCGCGGTGTTGCCATCGGCGCACCAGGCATATTCGTAATCGCCGCCGCCGACATCGCGGGCCAGCGTGATCGCTTCCTTGTGCGAGCCCGAACCGGTCACGCCATCGTCGACGAACAGATCCCAATAATCGCTGAGATTGCCGGAGGCTCGTGCAATGATCGCCTCGTCGGCGTCATCGAGGTTGGCGCCATCGGCCATGAACATCAGGAAGCCGGAGGGCGAGCCTGCGCAATTCAAATCAAAGACAATCGTGCACCCGGCTGCCAGCCCCGCGGCGAGATCGGCAAGCAACACGCCGATCGCTTTTGGTCGGTTGCCGTTCGATGGCGTGATCCGCATGCCTGATCCGGAAATAGCAGCCGGGTCGAAATCTCCGCCGAGCAGACTGGCAATCGTTCTCTCCGCGCCGGCGGCAAAATAGTGTGCGTTGACGAAGTCGAGGAAATCGTTTGCGCCGGAGGGAACCCAGACCGGCGTTCCCTGCGCAGGTGCGCCACGCTGCGCCAGTGTTCCGAGCATCATGCGGTGACGTCCTCGGCAAGCAGGCCGATCAGATCCCATTCGTCGGTGGCGACCTTCTTCAGCGTCACTGTCGCGCCGCCAACACCTGTCCGGTTGAGAAACCCGACAATGCCGTTGAGGGTTGGCCCGGCTGTTGCGGTGTCGAAAATGATGGCGCCGTCGCCGGCCTGGCGGAAGGTGATCTCGCTATCGATGGGATAGGCGACATCGGCGTTGAGCGGCATCAGAACCGTCAGATCGGAGGACCCGGCATAGCGCTTGTAGCCATTGGCATCGGCAAGCACCGGCGCATAAATGCCGTCGGTGTCTTCATCGATCGTCGCCACGACGCTCGGTCGAAAGTTCGCCTGCGGCAGGGTAAAAGGACCGAAGACCGTCGCGTCTTCCAGATAGATGGTCCACTGGGTGCCGACCACGGTCATGTTGGAGATGTTGAGCGGCTCAGGCGGATTGTCCTCGATTGCCTGGATTCGGTCGTCGACATCGTGGAAATTGTTGTCGACCTCGGTCGCGTCGAGGTTCGACCCCTTCACCGAGCGGTAAATGATTGTCATATGGGAAAGTCCTTACGAGGTCGGATCGTCGTCCGGCGAGCGCTCGCACAGCACCCAGAGCACGCTGCCGGCGACGAGGATCGATGGTTCCGGTTCCATCGTCGTCACCGAGGCCGAGGCCATGGCCCGGAACGCCTTGCCGTCGAGCACTGCGACCAGGCCGTCGACGGCGAAATCCATCGAGGCGGTCGGGGTCGTGGCATCGCGATTGAACGGCGCAGCGTAGAAAAGCGTGGCCGGATTTGGCGGATCAGGGTAGGTGCTGCCGATTGCTTCGAAATGCGGGGCTCCGGTGATTTCCTGCATTTCCAGATGGATGCTTGGCGTGCCCTGCTTGAACTCGGCGGTGTTGTTGTCGGGGAGAAACAGCCCCGTCCCGGCGCCGCCGACCGCGTCCCATTTGGCGCGCGGGATGTCGAGGAATGTCGGCGGCACGTCGGTGCTCTTTGCCCCCTTGTAGGCCCAAGCACCGTAGCTCGCGGCGCTGCCGGAGATATCGGGCAGGCCGGTGACCGTCGGGTCGGCGATCGGCCCCCAAGCGTGGCCGTTCCAGCCCTGGAAGGTGCTGACCGGCTGCGGCGTGCCGTAAGCCATCTCCGTCGTGCCGAGATAGTCGATAAGGTCTTCCAGCGCCGTGATGGTTTCGTAGAACTCGTCGGTATATTCCTGTCCGGGGTTGACCACGGTGACGCTGGATTTCACATGCACGGTGAAGGCGATGTGGGTGAGCCTATGCCAGTGAACTTCGACGATCTGCTGGAACGGATCGAGGGCGACCGGCTTGGCCTTGCTGCCGTAGCCCTCAGCCACCGCTGTGATCCTCAGTCTGGGAAGGCGCCTTCGACCAGTCGAAGTTGAAGCGCTTGTAGCGGCCGGTCTGGCGGTCGACGAACATCACCTTCAGGATGCGCTCGACGATGACGTACTGCTCGGCATCGTCAGGGTTTTCGACGCGGATTTTCTCGACGCTGCGATCGACGTAGTCGAAGTCGTCGATGATGATGCCGTCTTCCGGATCGTCGGCCGGATCGTCCGGCGGCCATGTCACCGTGGCGCCCGGATTGGTCGGCTGCTCCGGCGTCGTCAAGGTGAAACGCGACGGCTTGCCGAAGCGGAAATGCGCATCGCCGGTCGCTTCCGGCTTGACCTTCTCCAAGGCACGCTTGAGCACGTCGGCGCCATTGCCGGTGCGGCTGATGAGCTGCAGCCGCGAGCCGCTCGAATTGCGCCCGGCACGCCATGGATCGGGAAGGCCCCTGATCGCCATCACGCAGCCTCCAGATCGATGGTCTTCGGCACCATCAGCGCACCGACAGTGATTGGGTAGTCGGTGATGAACGGGCCGCCCTTGAGCAGTTTGAAGTCGCCGTCGACCTCGGTGAACACCTGGTTGAGCGCGTCGATCGCCGCAGCCATGTCGGGCATGAAGGCATTGAGAACATCGCGTTGCGTCGGCAGCGGATTGATGATGGTGAGGTCTTCGACCAGTGTCGCCGGGTCCATGACCAGAAAATCGACGCCATCATCGTTGGGCATGATCTGGCCGAACTCCTCATAAGTCACTTCGCCGGCGACCGGCATGAAGGTCTGCCCCGCATAAAGCTGGTAGCCAGTGGCGACATAGCCGTCGTCGACATAGACAGGCGTGCCGGGAACCGTCGTCACTGTGTTACCCTTGCCGACCGTGCAACCGATGGTCACAGAGGCCAGCAGCTTGCCGTCGGCGACCGACAGCGTGTAGGCGATGATCTTGCCCGTTGCCTCGCCACCCGGCAGCCGCGCATCGACGATGCGGGCGTTCTTGCGGCAGGAGAGGTCGACACCGGCGCGGAACTTCACCGCGAAGGTCACCGACACAGCCCGCGAGCGCTCGAGGATGGCGCCGCGCGCCAGACAGATCAGATAGCCGAGGCTTTGCCGGCCGCGCACGGTCGGGAAATAGGCCCTGGAACGGACATCGCCGATCGGCAAGGCGCCGAATGGATTGTCGGTGTCACTGGGATCGACCGGCTCGTCGGCATTGCCGGAAACTTTGATCTCCTCAATGTCGGCGCCGCCGGGATCGGTGACGATCGCCTGGCAGTCGGCGGTCAGCGTGAACGACAGCGTTTCCTGCCGCTTGCGCGAGACGTCATAGTCGCCCTTGAACACCGGCTTCATGGTCCAGATCGGAAACTGGCCGTTGCCATTGGTCATGACGATCTGGTGGAAATCCTGCGGCACGACGAAGCCATCGGTGCGCAGGAGCGAGCAGCCGTCGAACGTCCAGCCGCTGCCGATGCGATCATCCTGTTCGGGATAATCAAACATCAGCCCGTCGCCGGTCAGCGACTTGATCGCATAGGCGTCGCCGGACCCGGCGAGCGCAAAGGCGGCGAGCAGCTGCTTGGTAAAATCGACGGTGCCGGTCGCCGCCTGGTCCCAGTTGATGACGGCCGACACCTTGATGGTGGTCAGCGGCGGCTGACCATAGGAGACGTCGAGGCTCTCGCGCAGGAAATCCTGGCCGAAGTCGATCAGCCCGTCTTCGCCATCGAGGATGTCGGACGCCGACACCGCATGATCGACGCGGTCGATATGCCACGCATGCGTATAGCCCTGCAGCACCGTGTCGGGATCGTCGCGACTGTCTTCATTCAGGAACAGCGGATCCCAGAACGGCGCCACCTTCATGGTCTCTGCCAGCGCCCGCTTGAGCGTGTCGTAATCGGCAGGCCGGGCCAGGAAGGTCAAGACCACGGCATTGCCCTGAATTTGCTGTGGCAGGCCGACGACGCGCCCAAGCAGCAATGGCTGCGTCCCGGCGGTCGGGTTCTGTGGATCGGCCCATGACAGCCATGCCCACTGGTCGCGCCCCGGCGCCAGCAGGCCGGTGCGCGGGTTCCTGACCTTGATGTCGGCCTTGGCGAAACCGCCTTCGGCATGGGTCAGTGCAATGCCGATGACCTTCTCGTCCTCGACCTCGTGCTCGATGCCGAATGTCGTCTCGGTCGGCGCGACCCAGGCAAAGAAGAACATGGCGCGTCAGACCTCGAGCAATATGAGCGACCAGTTGTTGTCGGCGCGCGGTTCGTCGAAGGACAGCCTGTAGTCGACCACCTTCATGGTCAGGCGCGGCCTGTAGAACGTATAGTCACCTTCCGTCCTGGTCGCCGGATCGTCGGTCGTGGAAGCCGGCGGGCGCGACGGGCTGCCGCTTGATGTCAGGTAGGTAAACTCGGTGGCGCAATCGACGGTCAGCGTCATGCCGCGCTTGACGCCGTCCAATGCCGGCATGTTCTGATCGGTGCAGGTGATCGTCAGCTTGTATTTGCTGTCGTTCTCCGAGGCGTCGGCGAGATCGATCAGCTCAGTGTTCACGGTGCGGGCAAGCTGCGAAGTCCCGTCCAGATCGAAGCTCTCATTGATGCCGCGCGCCGAATAGGGCGGCACGCTGATCGGATCGAGGCGCAGCAAGGTGGTTTCGGTCATGTGCGCTTCGGGCTCCGGCCGGCGCTGGTCAGGTTTTCGCCGATGGCGAAGCGATAGAACCTGTCGACCGCGCTCTCCTCGCCGATCAAATCGATGACCTGGTCTTCGGTGAGTCCATATTGCAGGTTCACGCGCACTGTCCTGCCCGACGCCGTCGCTGCCGGCGCCAGTTGCATGCCTGAAAGGGCCTGGCCGCCGCCGGCAAAGCGCGGGATCGCCATCGATCGGTTGAAGCCGTCGAGCATGCCGCCGACATTGAAACGCGGCATCTCGAGCGAGCGCAGCGACACCATGCCTCGATTGAGCGCATGCATGAAGCCGGCGCCGTATTTGCGCACGGCCGATGCTTGCATGACGAATTCGGTGTCCGACAGCCAGGCCGGTATGCGGTCGCCCTTCGGCCCGCCGGGACCGCGTATCTGGCCGCCACCGGCAAGTCCCTTACCGCCGCCCCCGGAA
>NZ_RZOL01000283.1:0-7835 GCF_004022985.1 Mesorhizobium sp. M7A.F.Ca.ET.027.02.1.1
GTTCAGTACGCGGTGGATCGCAAGGCGGTGGTCGACGCTGCCTATTTCGGCGCCGCCGCCACGGCCACCGGCATCATCGCGCCCGGCCTGCCTGGGCACCGCGAGAAGAACCTGTTCGATTTCGATCCGGACCGCGCCCGCGACATGATCGCCAAGGAGGGGCTGGCCGGCACCACGATCACGCTCGACATCCTCAACAAGACCGAGCGGCTGACCGCGGCGCAGGTCGTGCAGTCGAACCTGCAGGATGTCGGTCTCACTGTGGAGATCAAGCAGAACGACAGCGGCACCTTCTGGACGCTTGGCGCCAAGGAAGGCGACTACTACAAGAAGCTGCAGATGATCATCAGCCGCTTCTCCATGCAGCCGGACCCGAGCTGGGCGACCGCCTGGTTCACGCGCGACCAGATCGGCGTCTGGAACTGGGAGCGTTTTTCCAGCGAGGAATTCGACAAGCTCAACGCTGAAGGCATGGTCGAACTCGATCCTGCAAAACGCGATGTCATCTACAAGAAGCTGCAGGACCTGATGGAGGAGAACGGCAATTACGTTTTCCTGACGCATGAGGTCACCGGCATCATGAATCGAGACACGCTTGTGGCCGGCCTGAAGCCGAACGGCGAACCCGTGTTCACCGACTTCAAACCGGCATGATATCGGCGGGCGGGGCTCGCCCCGGCCAAAGACCATCCGGCAGGTACCGAAAATGATCCGCTACGCCCTCAAGCGTCTGTGGCTTGGCGCCATCATCATCAGCGTCGCCATGATGATGATGTTCGCCATGGTCTACCTCATTCCCGGAGACCCGGCCTCCGTCGCGCTGGGGCCACGCGCGACGCCGGAGATGAAGGAGGCGCTGCGCGAGCGTATGGGCTTGGATCAACCTGTCTGGCGGCAATTCGTGAACTTCTACGGCTCTGCCTTGCATGGCGATCTCGGCACCGAGGTTCTGTCGAACCGGCCGGTCCTGGACGTGGTGATGGAGCAGCTTCCGTTCACACTGGCGCTGGTGGTCGGCGGCATCACGTGGTCGGTGGCGCTGGGCATCCCGCTTGGCTGCATCGCGGCGGTGCGGCGCGGCGGCTTTGTCGATCAGGTGATCGGGGTGCTGTCGGTGGCGATGATCGCCGTGCCATCCTTCGTCGTCGCCATCTATTCGCTGCTGGTGTTTGCGGTCGCCCTGCAATGGCTTCCGGCGATCGGCGCCGGCGAACCGGGCGACCTCGCCAGCCGGCTCCAGCACCTCATCCTGCCGTCTCTGGCGGTCGGCCTTGGCTGGATCGGCTACATCTCGCGCATGGTGCGCGCCTCGATGCTGGAGACACTGGAAGCCAGCCATATCCGCACGGCGCGCGCCTTCGGCCTGACCGAGCACCGGATCGTCTACACCTACGCGCTGCGTATCGCCGTGCTGCCGACGATCACCTTGCTCGGCGTCGGCATCGGCCACATGCTGTCGTCTTCCGTTTTCGCCGAAATCGTCTTCGCCCGCCCCGGCATCGGCAAGCTGGTCTATGAGGCGATCTCGGTGCGCAACTACCCCATCGTCTCCGGAGCCGTGCTGGTCACCACGGTCTTCTTCGTCCTCGTCAACGTAGCGGCCGACATTCTGGTCGGCCTATTGGATCCCCGTGTCAGATCAAGTTTCAACTGAGCTGCCATCCCGCAGCTTCCGTCTCGGCATGATATGGCGCACCGTGCGCCGCATCATGCGCGAGCCGCTGGGCGCCATCGGCCTGACGCTGGTGACGGTCGTGATGCTGTCAGCGGTCTTCGCCAGCCTCCTGACCAGCTATGCGCCGAGCAAGATATCGCCGGCCGAACGCTTCGCTTCGCCGAGCCTGCTGCATCTGCTCGGCACCGACCATCTCGGCCGCGATCTTCTCACCCGGGTGCTCTATGGCGGGCGCGTCGCGCTTTTGATCGCGCTGGGCGCGACAGCGGTGTCGCTGGTTGTCGGCGTCGTGCTGGGGCTGATCGCAGGCTATGGGCCGCGCTGGCTCGACAATGTGCTGCTGCTGATCTTCGACGCGGTGAAGAGCTTTCCCACCGTTATGCTGGCGCTGACGCTGGTCACCCTGTTCGGCCCCTCGCTCTACGCGGTGGTGCTGGTGGTGATGCTGGTCAATGTGCCGGGCTATGCCCGCATCATCAGAACCCAGACGCTGGTGCTCAAATCAGCCGAACATGTCATGGCGGCGCGCTCGATGGGCGCCAGTGCGGGCCGCATCCTGCGCGTCCATATCTTGCCCAACATCATCGGCCCGATCCTGATCTTGATATCGATGGACATTCCCGTGGTGGTGGCGATCGAGGCCGGCATGAGCTTCCTCGGGCTCGGCGTGCGGCCGCCGACGCCGAGCTGGGGCGCGATCCTCAATGACGGCTTCGCCAACATTCGCGATTCCTACTGGATCGTGATTGCCGGCGGCCTGCCGATCGTGCTGACGACACTCGGTTTCACCTTCTTCGGCGAGACGCTGCGCGACCTCTTCGATCCCCGGCTGAAGGGGCGCTCATGACGGTTCTCGAGGTCAAGAATCTGAGCGTCGCCTTCCACACCGAGAGTGGGCCACTGGAGGCGCTGAAGCAGGTGAGCTTTTCCGTGCCGGCCAACCGCAGCGTCGGCGTGGTCGGCGAATCCGGCTGCGGGAAATCGACGCTCATCAACGCCATTCTCGGCCTGCTCGCCGACAATGGTGAAATCACATCGGGCGAGATCATCTTCGAGGGCGACAAGGACCTTGCCCGGCTCGACCCCACCGCGATGCGCGGCTTGCGCGGCCTCAGGATCGCCACCGTGTTCCAGGACCCGATGGGTGCGCTCAACCCGGTGCTTTCGGTGGGGCGCCAGATGCGCGACATCCAGTATCGCTCGAACCTGTCGAAGCGGGACAAGGATGCGCGCTCGGTCGCAATGCTGCGCAAGGTTCGCATTCCCGATCCGGAAAGCCGGCTGACGCAGTTTCCGCACGAGTTCTCCGGCGGCATGAAGCAGCGCATCGCCATCGCCATGGCGCTGATGATGGAACCGGCGCTGCTGATCGCCGACGAGCCGACGACTGCGCTCGATGCGACGCTGGAGGTGGCCACTATCGAACTGCTCAAGGATCTGCAGCGCGACATCGGCTGCTCGGTGCTGTTCATCTCGCATCATCTGGGCGTGATTGCCGAACTCTGCGACGAGATGATCGTGATGTATGCCGGTGAGGTGGTGGAGAGCGGCACGACTCGCGAGATCTTCCACGATGCGCGCCATCCCTACACGCAGAAGCTTTTGGCCTGTGATCCCGCGCGGCTGTCGCAGCGGGTTGCCCGCCTGCCGACCATCGCCGGGACCTTGCCGGATCTGCGCCGCCGACCAAGCGGCTGCGTCTTCCAGCCGCGCTGCGATCGCGCCGACGCCCAATGCCTGACGACGCCTCCCAGCGCAATCCTCGGTGGGTCTCACATCGCCCACTGCTGGCATGCGGACATTCCCTTGGGAGCGATGAACGCATGAGCTCCGACGACCTGCTCCGCGTCAGCGATTTGCGAGTCTCGTTCCGGGTTGGCGGCCTGTCCGCCAGGCTCGCGGGGCGGGCCACCGAGATCGAAGCGGTGTCCGGTGTCAGCTTCACGCTTCAACGAGGCAGCACCTTCGCGCTGGTCGGCGAATCCGGCTCGGGCAAGACGACGCTGGCGCGCACGCTCAACGGTCTTCAGCCGGTGAAAGCGGGCACGATCCTGTTTGAAGGACAGGAACTGCAAGGCCTGTCCAACACCGCCATGAAACCGGTGCGGCGGCGCATGCCGATGATGTTCCAGGATCCGGTCGGATCGTTGTCGCCGCGGCTCAGCGTGCGGTCGCTGCTCTCGGAGCCTTTCGTCATTCACGGACTGTCGGATCGCGATCTCAACGCCGAAGTCACACGGCTTCTTGCGCTGGTCGGACTGCCGCGCGATTTCGCCGACCGCTACCCGCACCAGCTTTCCGGCGGCCAGGCGCGCCGCGTCGGTGTGGCGCGGGCGATCGCGCTGGACCCGGTGCTGGTCGTCGCCGACGAACCGACCGCCGGCCTCGACGTCTCCGTGCAGGGAGAGGTGCTGAACCTGCTCAACGATCTGCGCGACCGCATGGGCCTGTCGATGCTGATCATCACCCACAATCTGCATGTCGTGCGCCAGATCGCCGACCGCATGGCGGTGATGTATCTCGGACGCTTCGTCGAGCAGGGCGAAACCGAAGCGATCTTCCGCGCGCCGCATCATCCCTATACGGCGGCACTTCTGTCCGCCAATCCCGACCCGGACCCAGATCGGGTGCACCGGCGCATCACGCTGCCGGCCGACGTTCCCTCCCTGCTGGCGCGCCCCTCAGGCTGCGAATTCCACACACGCTGTCCGCAGGCCCAGGGCCGCTGCGCGGTGGATGTCCCCGTCCCGGTCGCAGTTGGCGACAGCCGTCTGACCTGCCATTTCCCGCTGAACACATAAGGATCGCCACCGGCGCAAGTGTCGGCCGGGGCGTTGAGAGGAGCCGCCATGCAAGATATCCGCGTCGTCACCGATTTCCCGCGCAAAGTCCGCGAGATCGAGAATTTGTGGATTCCGATGCCGGATGGCATCAAGCTGGCGGCGCGTGTCTGGCTGCCGGAAGATGCAGAAGCCGATCCGGTGCCGGCGATCCTCGAATATTTGCCCTACCGCAAGCGCGACGGAACGGTGGAGCGCGATGCGCTGACGCATCCCTATTTCGCCGGTCACGGCTATGCCGGCGTGCGGGTCGACATGCGCGGCTCGGGCGACAGCGAGGGATTGTGCAAGGGTGAGTATCTGAAGCAGGAGCAGGATGACTGTCTGGCGGTCATCGAATGGCTGGCCCGGCAATCCTGGTGCTCGGGTAGCGTCGGCATGATTGGCATTAGCTGGGGCGGCTTCAACGGGCTTCAGGTCGCCGCCCGCCGGCCGGCGGCGCTGAAAGCCGTCGTCTCGCTGTGCTCGACCGACGACCGCTATAATGACGACGTGCATTATCTCGGCGGCGCCATGATGTGCGACAATCTGATGTGGGGAACCACCGCCTGGGCCATCGCCATGACGCCACCGGATCCGCTCATCGTCGGCGACCGCTGGCGCGATCTTTGGGAGCAACGGCTGAACGGCAACGGCATCTGGATGCAGGACTGGTTCGAACACCAGCGCCGCGACGATTTCTACAAGCACGGTTCAATCTGCGAGGATTATGCCGATGTCGAGATCCCGGTCTATGCCGTGGGCGGCTGGGCCGACGGCTATCCCAATCCGATCTTCCGGATGCTGGAAAAACTGAGCGGTCCTCGCAAGGGCCTGATCGGACCCTGGGGCCACAAATATCCGCACTTCGCCATGCCCGGCCCGCGTATCGGCTTCCTGCAGGAGTGCCTGCGCTGGTGGGATCAATATCTCAAGGGCATCGACACCGGCATTGCCGACGAGCCGATGCTGCGCGCCTGGATCCAGGATCCCGCACGGCCGGCGGCGATCTATGACGAGCGGCCCGGCCGCTGGGTGGCGGAACCGGCGTGGCCGGGACCCGGCGTCGGCGAAAAGGTGCTGCACCTTGCGCCGCATGTGCTGAGCGAAGCCAAGGGCGAAAACGCGGTTCTGGAGATTTCATCGCCGCAGACGGCCGGTCTGTCGTCCGGCGCCTGGTGCGGTTATGGCGTGATGCCGACCTTGCCGGTCGACCAGCGGACGGAAGAAGGCAACGCCCTGATCTTCGAGACGGCGCCGTTGACCGAGGCGATCGAGATCCTTGGCTTCCCCGAATTCGAAGTTAAACTCTCTTCTGACAAGCCCGTCGCCCTTCTGTCCGCCACGCTGTCGCAGGTATTCCCTGAAGGTGCCGCCTCGCGTATCAGCTACGGTATTCTCAATCTGAGCCATCGCAACGATGATCTGGACATCGAGCCGATGGTGCCTGGCCAGGCGGAAACGGTGCGCATCAAGCTGCGCTGCTGCGGGCAGCGTTTCGAGGTCGGCGAGCGAATCCGGCTGGCGCTGGCGACATCGCATTGGCCGATCGTCTTCCCGACGGCCGAGCAGGCGACGTTGTCGATCCATTGCGGCGACAGCCGGCTGATCCTGCCGGTGCGCGCGCCGCAGAAGCTGGACGACACACTGGGGATTTTCCTGTCTCCGGAAAGCGCCGCGCCGATGGAGCAGGAGGTGCTGGCCAAGGGCGACGGCTTCCAGCGCTCGGTGTCGACGGACCAGGTCACCGGCGAGACCGTCTATCAGGTCGTCAATGATGGCGGCACGGTGCGGCATCCACATACGCAGATGACCGTTGCGGCGAGGCATGTCGACCGGTTCACCATCCACCCCGACGATCCGAACTCGGCGGTCGGCACCTGCACATGGGACAAGTCCTATGGCCGCGGCGACTGGCAGGTGCGGCTTTCAGTGAAGGCGACGGTAAGGGCGCTGCGAAAGGTCTGGCGGATCGAGACCCACATCACCGCCCATGATGGCGATGAGCTGATCGTCGACCGCAGCGAGGTCAAGGAGTATCCGCGCGATCTCAACTGAGAGCGACTGCGACGCTGCGGTTAGGCCATCGACTTCGGCAAGGCGGCGGCCAGCGCATCGACGGCCAACCGCACCTTCAGCGGCAGATGCGGCGTCTGCAGCCAAAGCGCATGGCAGTCGTAGAGATATCGCGGCTGGTCCGGCAACAGCGCCAGCAGAACGCCGGCTTCAATGCGCTCGCGCACCAGCCACCAGGGCAACCAGGCAAGGCCCATGCCGTCGGCAGCCGCGTCAGCGATGGCATCGAGATCGTCGAGCCGCAGACGGCCGGTCGGTATGATCTCCTGCACCGGTTGCCCCTCTCGCGCAAATAGCCAGGGCTGAATGATCTGGCCGAGCCGGCGGTAGACAATTGCCTGATGGTCGGCGAGATCCTCGATCTGTCGCGGTTCGCCATGATTTCTGAGATAGGAGGGCGCGGCGCAGACGACCATGTCCTGGCGCGCGACGCGGCGTGCGATCACCCCCGCCTTGTCGCCCAGAGCACCGGTCCGAATGGCGAGATCGTAGCCATCCTCGGCAAGATCGGCGAAGCGATCGCTGAGAGATAGATCGAGTTCCAGCATCGGATATTGCCGGGCGAGTTTCAGCAGCACGGGCGTCACGCAGTGGCGACCGAAATGCGCCGGCATGGTGACGCGCAGTTTTCCGCGTGGCTCCGAAAACTGGTCGGCGGCGAGCGCATCTGCGGCGTCGGCCTCGGCCAGCACCACCCGACAGCGTTCATAGTAAGCGCGGCCGAAATCGGTCAGGTTCTGCCGGCGTGTGGTCCGGTTGAGCAGGCGAACGCCAAGCCGTTCTTCGAGAGACCGGACATGCTTGCCAACCATCGGTCCCGAGACGTCCAGGGCGACCGCTGCTGCCGCGAACGAGCCGAGATCGACGGCCTTGACGAACACAGCCATGCTTTCGAGCCGATCCATATTCGGAACTCCTGGTTTCTACTGTTCTTCTCGTGCAGCCATTTATCCCCGGGCAGCCTAGCTGCATAGCTCATTCGGTCCAGTTGATTTGGAGTATCCCGAATGACACGTGTGGTTCGCTTTCACCAGCATGGCGGCCCTGAGGTTCTGCGCATCGAGGATGCCGAGCTTCCCCCACCGGGCCCGGGCGAAGCTCAAATCCGCGTCAAGGCGCTCGGCCTCAACCGCGCCGACGCGCTGCTGCGCGCGGGTTCCTATATCGAGACGCCGAAGCTGCCCTCGGGGCTTGGTCTCGAAGCGGCGGGTGTCATCGAGGCTATAGGCGACGGCGTGAAGGAATTCGCGCCGTCGCCTATAGCC
>NZ_RZOL01000284.1:0-7819 GCF_004022985.1 Mesorhizobium sp. M7A.F.Ca.ET.027.02.1.1
TCCTTGATGATAAGCTCCCGCAGCGCTTCGCTCGGCTCGATCTTGATCTCCTTGCCATCGGCGGACCGTCCGACGATGCCGTAGGATTTGACAGCCGTTGCCTCGTCGGCAAGCGGCGCGGCGCGGCTGTCTTCGTCGGTCAGCTTCGGTGGCGCGATCGGCTTTGCCCGCCCGGGCTTGTAGTCGCCTGAAGTCACGTCGCGCGCGCTTTCGCCATTGCCGGCACTGGCGGAGCCAGGATCGGCGGCGAAAGCCGGAACCGTCCACATTGCGGTGTAAAGCAATGTGGACGCAATGAGTGCGTTTGTCAGTTTTGTCATGGTGAGACTCTCCCAAAAGTCAGCAAGGACTGGATCAAAATACAGAAATATTGTCGAGATCGTGGTGGCGTCGAAAAAGGAGTTTGGTTACCGCACTTGAAATATGACCATCGCCTATGCGGTCGGTCAAAAGCCCCCGCTAAAGACACCCGCGCGGATATATTGCCTAAATTAATACAACATTGGAATGACAATTAGCTTCCACATAGCCCGTGGGGGGCTATAGGGTTTTGAACGGGGTCTGCACAGGAACGCGATACGCGAAGCAGTGCCTGACTTGGTGTCCCTGCCGTGCCGCTACAACGAAAGCTGCGCGGCCTGACCACCAGTCTGAGGCTTGCTTTGTTGATCATGCGCCGGGGCTGGTCCGCTCGGGTACATATCAGGAGGGCTTCAGATGAACATCATCCATCGGTTCAGGCCGATCGCCGCTGCATCGCTGCTCGGCATCGCAGCCGCCCTTGCGGCAGCCAATTCCACCCAGGCCGACGAAGCGGTCGCCCGACCGGAGGCAGCGGTCTCGCCAATGAAGCGCGTGACGGAAGCCAGGGCGAAAGCCGCGGCGGAGAACCCCGACGCGGCCGACCGCGTCTATGGTGGCAACCAGGCCGAAAAGGGAGCCTATCCGTTCCAGGTCGCGCTGCTCACCACCGACAGGCTGGACGAGAACCCGGCCTCGCAGGCCAATGCCCAATTCTGCGGCGGCAGCCTGATCGCGCCGCAATGGGTGCTGACGGCAGCACACTGCCTCAACGACAAGGGTCAGCCGGTTTCGCCGGAGAGCGTCACCGTGCTGACCGGTGCAACCGATCTCAGCGAGGGCAAGCGCCACAAGGTGGTGGAGGTCATCGTCAACGAAGCCTACAGCGAGCAAACGCTCGACAACGATCTCGCCCTGCTCCGGCTTGCCGAACCGGCCGATGCGCCGACCATCAAGGTCGCCCATGAGGCAACCCCCGAGACCGGCAAGACGACGGTCACCGGCTGGGGCAAGATGCAGGACGGCACCTTTCCGACCACGCTGATGGTTGTCGATCTCGACCTGCAGCCGAACCAGGCCTGCAACAGCGGCATCAAGGCCATCTATGCGCGTGATCTGAAGGCAGCGCTCGGTGATCTGTCCCGCCGTATGCGCTATTCGGAAAAAGGCATCGACGCGGCCGCCAATGCGATCGCCGCCGACATGACCGACCCGCTGACCGGCAACATGATCTGCGCCGGCACCACCAGCGGCGTGCGCGATGCCTGCAACGGCGACAGTGGCGGCCCGCTGTTCATGACCGGTGCCGAAGGCCCGGTCCAGGTCGGCGTCGTCAGCTGGGGCGAAGGCCCGGCGGACGGCAGCGCGGCGTGCGGCCACAAGGAGGCCTACGGCATCTACACGCGGCTGGCCAACTACACCGGCTGGATCGAGGCGAAGATGAAGACCTCGGCTCCGGCGCCGGCAAAGCCCAAGGCGGGACTGGGCACCGCCCAGAAACCGAAAACGCCCTGAAGCAGCGCTGTTCGCTTTCAAGCAAAACGGCGGGAGAGGTTCCCGCCGTTTTGCTTGCCGGCTTATCGAGAGGACTTATTTTCGCGGCGGGCCTTTGCGCTCGGCGGAAGCCGCCCACAGATTAATGTCGGATTCGCGCGCATAGGTGTCGATCTCGGCGAGTTCGGCATCGCTGAAGTCGAGCACCTTGAGCGCGCCGACGCAGTCCTCGACCTGCTCCGGCCGGCTGGCGCCGATCAGCGCCGAGGTCACCCTGCCCTTGCGCAGCACCCAGGCCAGCGCCATCTGCGCCAGCGTCTGCCCGCGCTTGCCGGCGATGGCGTCGAGCGCCTTGATGTTGGCGATGGTCTTGTCGTTGATGAAGGCTGTCTTCAGCGACTTGCCCTGGGAGGCACGGCTGCCATCGGGAATGCCGCCGAGATACTTGTTGGTCAGCATGCCTTGCGCCAGCGGCGAGAACACGATGGAGCCGACGCCGAGCCCTTCGAGCGTGTCGAGCAGGCCATCTTCCTCCACCCAGCGGTTCAGCATCGAATAGCTCGGCTGGTGGATGACGCAAGGCGTGCCAAGCTGCTTCAAGATATCGGCGGCCTCGCGCGTGCGCTGCGAATTGTAGGACGAGATGCCGGCATAGAGCGCCTTGCCCGAGCGCACGGCATGGTCGAGCGCACCCATGGTTTCTTCCAGCGGCGTGTCGGGATCGAAACGGTGCGAATAGAAGATATCGACATAGTCGAGACCCATCCGCTTCAGGCTCTGATCTAGGCTGGCCAGAATGTATTTGCGCCCGCCCCATTCACCGTAGGGACCGGCCCACATTTCGTAGCCGGCCTTGGTCGAGATGATCAACTCGTCGCGGTAGGCGGCGAAGTCGGTGCGTAGGATCTCGCCGAAGGCGGTTTCGGCAGAACCGGGCGGCGGACCGTAATTGTTGGCGAGGTCGAAATGCGTGATGCCGAGGTCGAAGGCCTTGCGCGCGATCGCCTGCTTGGTCTTGTGCGGCGTGTCGTTGCCGAAATTATGCCACAGGCCGAGCGAGATTGCCGGCAGCTTCAGGCCGGAGCGGCCACAGCGGTTGTAGATCATCTTTTCATAGCGGTTTTCGGCAGGCGTGTAGGGCATCGGAAAATCCTCAAATGGCAGCGAGCCGGTCGGCTGCATCGCGACAGCGCGGCGAGTTGGCTCTGCCCCTCACCTTTACCCTCTCTCCGTCGGAACGGGGAGAGGGTTGAGGTGTGCTGCCCTATTTCTTCTTCGCCAAAAGCGCCTTGGCTTCCTTGACGCCAAGTGCGGCCGGCCGTCCGCAGGTGGTCTGCATGGCGACGAACTTGCCGGTTTCGCCGGAGCGCAACAGCCCGGTCATCACGTCGACGGCGTGCAGCGCCAGCTCCATCGAACAGCGGTGCGGCCGGCCTTCCGCGATCGCCACTGCCATGTCGGCGAGGCCCGATGTGCGGTAGTTGGCCATCATGCCTTGCGAATGCATCTCGTTGGGCACGCCGAACGGATGCGGCCAGTTCGGCAGCTTCTTGACCGGCTTGGCCGCGTCGGTGAAGCGAACGTCACCACCGAAGAAGTTCGGGTCTGGCACGAACACCGTACCCGCCTCGCCATAGAGTTCCATCGGCGCGTGGCCGTGGGCCCAGACGTCCCAGCTGGTGTTGAGCGTTATAACTGCACCGTTCTCGAACTCCAGCAGTCCATGTATGGTCGTCGGCGTGTTGACCGGTATCTTTTCACCCGCGCGCGGCTTTGAACTGATCGTCCGCTCCTTGGCCGGCGTCGTCGCGAAGGCCGCGACCTGTTTCACCGGTCCGATCAGCTGGATCAGATTGGTGATGTAGTAAGGCCCGATATCGAGCACGGGACCGGCGCCCGGCTGGAAGAAGAAATCCGGATTGGGGTGCCAATGCTCCATGCCGTGGCCCATGACATGACAGGTACCACTCGTGACCTTGCCAAGCTTGCCGGTGTCGATCAGGTTGCGCACCAGTTGGTGCGCGCCGCCGAGGAAAGTGTCTGGCGCCGAGCCGATCCGCAGGCCCTTTTTCTCCGCCCGCTTCTTAAGGTCGAGCCCTTCCTTGACCGACAGCACGAACGGCTTTTCCGAATAGACGTGCTTGCCGGCGTCGAGGATCTGCTTCGATACTTCGTAGTGCACCGCCGGGATGGTCAGGTTGACGATGATGTCGATGTCGTCGGCCTTGAGCAGGTCTTCGACGGTCTCGGCGCGCAACTTGAACTCCTTCGCCCGCGCCTTGGCCGCCTCCATGTTGATGTCGGCGCACGCACGCATTTCGATGCCGCGAAACAGCGGCGCCAGCGAAAAATACGCTTTCGAGATGTTGCCGCAGCCGATCACGCCGATGCCAAGTTTCTTTGCCATGCTGATTGCTCCTAATAGGTTTTGGCGGCTGCGATGGAGCGGCGGGCGAAACGCTCGATGTCGTTGGGGTTGTCCTGTTCCATGACGTAGTATTGGGCAGCACTCTTGGCACGCAACACCTTGATCAGGCCGGCCCAGTCGATGGTGCCATGGCCGACATCCGACCAGCCATCCTCATCCAGCCCCTCGCCGGGCTTGGCCATGTCCTTGACGTGGACGGCGCTGATGCGCTTGCCGTGCTTTTCGATCCACGACAACGGATCATCGCCGCCGCGCACCACCCAGGCAACGTCCATCTCCCAGCTGACATCGGGCGCGGATGACAGGATGTGATCCTGCGGCACCGATCCGTCGGCAAGTTTCTTGAACTCGAAATCATGGTTGTGCCAGGCAAAGCCGTAGCCGGCCTTTTTCGCGACGTCGCCGACCCTGGCCAGGCGTTCGCCGAAGCCGCGCCAGCCGGCCACGTCGGATGGCCGCTGATCGGGCATCAGGAAGGGACAGATGAGCAGCGTGATACCAAGTGCGTCGGCGGTTCTGCGCACGCCGTCGAAATCGTTCTCGAGCGCGTCGATCGAGAAATGCCCAGTCGGCATGGCAAGCCCGTTCTTGTCGAGCTCGGCACGGAATGCCTTGGGATCATCATAGACGCCGCCAAAGCCTTCGACCTGGGCGTAGCCGAGCTTGCCGAGCATGGCGAGCACACCGTCCCAGGGTTGGAAATTGCGGGCGCTGTAAAGTTGGAATGACCAATTCATCGTCTCTGTCCGTTTCGCTTGGGGATTGTCGTTGGAAGGTTGGTTCTCAAAAGCTAGATGCGTGTGCCCGTTGCAGTGTCGAAAAGCGAAGCGCGCATCGGATCGAAGCCAAGCGTCACCGCCTCGTCATTCTTGGGCGTGCGTTCCGAGGTCACTCGGACGCTGAAATTCTGCTGGGCAAGCTTCAGCCAGACCAGCGTGTCGGAGCCCATGGGTTCGACCACCTCGACATTGGCGGCTATCGAAAACGGCCAACCGGTGCCGCTGTTCAGACTGACATGCTCGGGCCTGATACCGAATGTGACGGGGCCGGGAGCCGGAGGCTTGGCAAAGTCGTAAGTGCCGAGCGGGATCTTGATATCCTCGGCCGCGAACCGCCAGCCGCCGTCGGCGTCTTCCAGGCGGCCATCGACGAAGTTCATTGCGGGCGAGCCAAGGAAGCCGGCGACGAAGCGGTTGACCGGGCGGTTGTAAATGGTCTGCGGCGCATCGAGCTGCTGGATGACGCCGCCCTTCATCACCGCGATGCGGTCGGCCAGCGTCATCGCCTCGATCTGGTCGTGGGTGACGTAGATCATGGTGTTCTGCAGCTTGCGATGCAGCAGCTTGATCTCGACGCGCAGTTCGGCGCGCAGCTTGGCATCGAGATTGGACAGCGGCTCGTCGAACAGGAACACGTCGACATCGCGCACCAGCGCCCGTCCGATCGCGACGCGCTGGCGCTGGCCGCCGGAAAGGGCGGCCGGCTTACGCTGCAGCAGCGGTTCGATCTGCAGGATTTCAGCCGCCCGCGCGATCCGCTTGGCGATCTCTTCTCTTGGCGTGCCGGCGACACGCAGCCCGAAGGACAGGTTCTTCTCCACCGTCATTTGCGGATAGAGCGCATAGGACTGGAACACCATGCCGATGCCGCGGTCCTTGGGCTCTTCCCAGGTGACGTTCTTGCCCTTGATGAAGATGCGGCCCTCGGAAACGTCGAGCAGGCCGGCAATGCAGTTGAGCAAGGTCGACTTGCCGCAGCCGGACGGCCCGAGCAGCACGATGAACTCGCCATCGGCGACATCGAGATTGAGCGTCTCCAGGACGGTCACCGCACCGAAGTTCAGCGACAGGTCCTGGATCGAAACGCTGGTATCATTGGCTGCCGTCATCGCCGTCACCCCTTCACCGCGCCGGCGGCGATGCCGCGTACGAAAAGCTTGCCGGAAATGAAGTAGACGATGAGCGGCACAAGCCCGGTCAGGATTGTTGCGGCCATGTTGACGTTGTACTCCTTCACGCCTTGCACCGAATTGACGATGTTGTTGAGCTGCACCGTCATCGGATAGGTGTCGGGGCGGGTGTAGACGACGCCGAACAGGAAGTCGTTCCAGATGCCGGTCACCTGCAGGATGATGGCGACGACGAAGATCGGCAGCGACATCGGCAGCATGATGCGCAGGAAGATGCCCCAGAAGCCGGCGCCGTCGACGCGTGCCGCCCGGAACAGCTCCTCCGGCATCGAGGCGAAATAATTGCGGAACAGCAGCGTCAGGATCGGCATGCCGAAAATGGAATGGACAATCACCAGCCCGCTGAGGCTGCCATAGAGGCCGATCTCGCGCAGGATGATGACGATCGGATAGATCATCACCTGGTAGGGAATGAAGGCGCCGACGATCAGGATGATGAAGAACGTATCGGCGCCCTTGAAGCGCCAATTGGCCAGTGCATAACCATTCACCGAGGCGATGGCGATCGACAGCAGCACCGACGGCACGGTGATGCGCACCGAATTCCAGAAGCCGCGCGAGAGCCCGTCGCAGTTAAGGCCGGTGCAGGCCGTTGACCACGCCTTGACCCACGGCTCGAAGGTGATCTCGAGCGGCGGTGAGAAAATGTTGCCGAGCCGGATCTCCGGCATGCCCTTGAGCGAGGTGACGATCATGACATAGAGCGGCAAGAGGTAGTAGACCGCCATGACGAACAATGTGCCGTAGAGGAAGACGTTGCGGCGCGAAATCATGCGGCGCGGCTTTGGACCGTAGGGCCCTGCGATTTCCTGGCGCGCGCCGGCGGCAACGCTTGCTTGAGCGGTGATGTCTGCAATGCTCATTTGCGTCGCCCGAACTCGAGATAGGCCCAAGGCACGATGACGATCACCACCGAGAGCAGCATCATGGTCGAGGCGGCAAAACCCTGGCCGAGGTTCTGGGCGAAGAACATATAGTCGTAGACGTATTTGGCCGGCACTTCGGATGCGATGCCCGGGCCGCCGCTGGTCTGGGCCACGACCAGGTCATAGACCTTGACGATGCCGGAAGCGATGATGACGAGCGTGGTGATGAAGACCGGCCGCATCATCGGGATGACGATGAACAGATAGGTCTTCCACATCGGGATCCCATCCACGCGCGCCGCCTTCCAGATGTCTTCGTCGATGCCGCGCAGGCCGGCCAGCATCAGGCACATGATGAGCCCGGTGCCTTGCCACAGCGCAGCGATCGATATGCCGTAGATGACGATGCTGGAATTATAGAGCGGGTCGAAGCTGAAGCTCGTCCAGCCTAAGTCCCGCACGACATGCTGGATGCCGAAATCCGGATTGAGCAACCACTGCCAGACCAGGCCGGTGACGATGAAGGAGAGCGCGAAAGGATAAAGGAAGATGGTGCGGAACGTGTCCTCGAAGCGGATCTTCTGATCGAGCAGCGCGGCAAGCAGAAAACCGATGACCAGCGAGAACACCAGCGAGATCGCGCCGTAGATCAACAGGTTCTCGATCGAGATCAGCCAGCGCGGCGCCGCCCACAGCCGGTAATACTGGTCTAGTCCGACGAAATTCAGCCGCGGCAGGAGCTTCGAATTGGTGAAGGAATAG
>NZ_RZOL01000285.1:0-7815 GCF_004022985.1 Mesorhizobium sp. M7A.F.Ca.ET.027.02.1.1
GCCAAGGTGGTGCCGGCCATTCCGGCGCCGACGATCGCCACATCGACTTGGGCCGGGCCAGCCTCTGAGATACTCATTTTGCTGCCTTTCTGGTGGCAACTGCACGTTTCACAATCTCCGGTAGAAAATATCTTCCGGAGCTAAATCAACCGCAAGCAACTGGAGCGCGTGCCTGGTAGTAACCAATGTTTAGGTTAATCGCGGGTCCGCTGCTTCCAGCGCGGTGCGATCGCCGAGCCATCGATGAACTCAAAGCCGCCAGCCTCGTTGAGCGTGTGAAGTTTACGCCCGCTCCATAGCGCACCTGGATTTAAGATGGTTTCAACGACCTGCTCCATGCCGATCAAATCAAGGTGAGAAATGCGTGCGATGCCAAGCGCCGCGCCATAGCTCCTGCGGCAGTCCTGCACCGGGCGCAGCAGGTCGTTGCCGCGCCTGACGATGCGGCCGGCCGGCCGCGCCGAGGCGATGTCGATCAGCACGGGATTTTTGGGATGCGGCGTCCAGGGGCCGCGAAAATTCGGCGCCGACCATAGGTGCAGCGCGTCGGAGAAGGCGCCGCCACCGTCGCGGACGGTGGCGAACAGCCACCAGGCGCCGCCATGCTCGACAAGCGTGGCGTCGCTGGCCACGACACCGGACAGAAGCGTCGCCTCCTTGACCCATCCACCGGGGAAGGCGGTGGCCCGGTAGAGATCGACGGTGCCGTTGGCGCAGCTTTCCGGCACCATCCAGACCTCGCCGTCGCGCTCGAAGACGAAGGGGTAGGAGAGATGGTAGGGCAGATCCAGCACCGGTTCAGGTCGTCCGAGCGGGCCTGCCGGGCCGAAGGGCACGGCGGAGATGATGGCTTTGCCGAGCCGGTGGATATAGTCCTCGATGAACAGGGTCAGCTGGCCCTGGTAGAGGATGGGAAACGGATCGGCGTAGAAGCGGCTGCCATCGTCCGGCAGCTCTTGCCAACCCGACGCCGGATGGGCACGCAGGTCGAACAGATCGGAGCCCCCGGTTTGCCGCCAGCCGACCTTCCAATGCGGCGCGTTGTAGCAAAGGTGATAGATCTTCTGGACGATCCGCCGCGCCAGCGCCTTGCCGGCTCTGACCCCAAGCTTGCCGGCCGAGGGCATTGGCGGCGGGCTGCCTGCCTGCGCCGGCTCTGGCAGATCGGGCACCGACTTTGCCGCGCCTGACATGGCAGCGACGATCAGGCTTGCTGTGCGCGCCAGCATATCCTGGAAGGACGCCAGCGCGATGCCGCCATATTCTGTGCCCAGACGCCCGGCCGCGATCGCAACGCCGTTCTCCTCGATGCGGGCAAGTGGCGTGCGGCCGGCGAGGATCGAGGCCAGCAAGGCCGCTTCGCCGCTGGCGCCGTCATAGGTGACGTGCCAGACGCGTGTGCTTTCCAGCCTGACATCGCCGCAGAGGTCGATGACCAGGTCGGGCGAAGCGGGGGACTGCCGATAGGGCGCGAGCGCCGAAAGCGGCACACGCTTGGCCAGTCCATCATGGGCCAGTCCATCATGGGGCAGTCCGTGGATCGCCGTTTCGAGTTGAAACAGGGCTGCGGCGCTGCGCGGAATGCCGCTGCCCGCCGGCCTGACATCGACGGACAGTTCGTCGCCGAGCGCGGCAAGGCGCTCCAGCAGCGTGAGATGAAAGGCGCGGACACAGTCTCCGTCCAGGCGTAGACTTATCTGCATGGTGGAGGCCCGAAAACGCGGTGCCCGGCCTTGCCGGCCAGGCCGGTCCGGTCAAATTGTAACCCCATCTGCATCCGTCTCCGCTCGCCGCGTAACCAACACCTCGATATGTATATTTTTAAGCAAACCGCGTGCCAAAATTCACGTCACCTCTCAACATAATTAACAATGTTTTAACAGTTGGAGGAATAGCTAGGTTAGCGCCGCAACTGACCTTGCCGGCATATGGAGTATTGTCGGAGGCAGCCATGCAATCATCCCTGCCCATGGTTCCTCAGCAACACTCTCCGGATGCGGCACGCGCGGGATCATACGCAGCTTCGACTGTCGAACTGGGCGACCTGAAGCGCATCCTGGTGCGCCGCCGGTTCTGGATCTTCGGCACTGTCGCACTGCTGACGCTGGTCGCCCTTCTCTACGGTCTTTTCACGCCCGCGCTCTACAGCTCGGCGGCGGAAATCCTCATCGATCCGCAGGACCTGCAGGTGGTCACCAACGACGTCAATCCCAGCCGTATCTCACCCGATGGCGGCATCACGCAGGTCGAGAGCCAGGTCAGCGTGGTCCAGTCGACAGGCGTGCTGATGCGGGCGATCGCGGCGACAAACCTGACGCAGGATCCGGAATTCAACGGGCAGGGCTTGCTGTCGCGCCTGCTCGGTTCGGCATCGGCCGAAGGCGACAGGTCGGTGCAGACACTCGACGCGCTGCGCCGGCGCCTGGCGGTCAAGCGGGCCGACAAGGTCCTGGTCCTCGACGTCATCGTCACCGCCAAGAGCGCCGACAAGGCCGCCCTCCTGGCCAACGCCATCGCGCAGGCCTACCTGGTCGATCAGGCGAGCGCGCGCGCGAAAATGGCCAGGGACGCCTCCGAGTCGATCACCGCCCGGCTGGACGAGCAGCGCAAACGCGTCCAGCAGGCCGAGAATGCCGTCGAGGCCTATAAGTCCGCCAACAACATGGTGATGGCGGCAGGGAACCTGGTCAGCGACCAGGAACTGACCGAGATCAACACGCAGCTTGCGGCGGCGCAGAGCCGCACCGCGGCGCTGAAGGCGCAGGTCGACCAGATGCGCCGGCAGAGCGGCACGGCGGACGCAACCTCGGAAGCGATGCGCTCGGCGGTGATCTCGAGCCTGCGGGCACAGGAGGCGACGCTGGTCGACCAGGTCTCGCAGCTCGGCACGGAGCTGGGGCCGCGTCATCCTTCGCTGATCGCAGCCCAGCAGCAGCTGCGCGACACGCGCCAGCTGATCGCGCGCGAGCTCGGCCGCATCGCCACCGCCACCGAGACGGACTACGAGCGGGCGCTGGCCAACCAGCAGGCGCTGGAAGCCAAGGTCGCCGGCATGAAGAGCAAGTCGCTCGACACCGACCAGGCCTCGGTGCGGTTGCGCGAATTGCAGCGCGATCTCGAGGCGCTACGCTCCGTGTACTCGAACTATCTCCAGCGCGCCCAGGAGACGCGCGAGCAGATCAATGTCGACAGCACCAATGCGCGCATCATCTCCAATGCCATGCCCGCGTTGAAGAAAAGCTGGCCGCCTTTGCCGCTGCTGTTGCTGGGCGCGATATTCGGCGGCCTCGGGCTCGGCACCGGTCTGGCGCTGATCGCCGAATATTCCTCGCCGACGGTGCTTTCCAGCGCGCAGATGCAGTCGGCCATCGACGCGCCGGTGCTGGGCGTGGTGCCGGCAAATTCAGGCACTGGGTGGCGCTGGTGGCCTTTCGGCGCAAGTTCGGCCGCCGCCTCCAGCCAGAAGACCGACGCCGTTGTCGGCCTTGCGCTGAGGCGCATGTTCAGTTCGGGCCAGCGTCCGGCGGACTGGCCGCTGGTGCCTTCCATCCTGGTGACATCGTCGCCGGGCGAGGGCGCGCAGCGCAGCCGGGTGGCGCGGCTGCTGGCCAATGCCGCGGCGTCCAGGGGCAGCCGGGTGCTGTTCATCGATGCCAATGCCGGCGGCGGCGACCAGAAGGATCCGCAGCCGGGGATCCTCGATGTGCTGCGCGGCGAGTACGCCTTTGAGGCCGTCAGCCATTACGCCGCCGGCAGCAACGTTGCCGTGCTGGGCAGGGGCCGCTCAAAGGCGGTTTTCCAGGAAGCGCATGGCATCTATTTTGCGCAGCAGATGCTGGCCCGGGCCAGCCGGAGCTTCGAACTCGTCGTCATCGACGGCGGCGCGCTGGCCGACAATCTCAATGCCTCGCCGCTGGTTGCCATGGCCGACGAGATCGTACTCGTCGCCACGCTGAACGCCACCCCGATGCGCGACGTCACGACGACCGCGCAGGCGGTTTCCGTCATGGGGCGGTTGCCGACGGCGGCCTTGCTGGTCGACGAGGCCGCCTGATATGGCTGCCGGTTGGAGCGCAAGCGCTTCGAACCATGGTGCTGCCGCACCCCGCGCCGGCACGTCGCTCGATGCGCTGACGCGCTTCGGACTGATCGCGGCGGTAGCGGTGCTGTTCGGCATCTCGGGCGGCATGCTGTGGCTGGTCGGCTACAATTATGATGGCCTGTTCGGCAACCCGGCGACCAAGATCCACCCGTCCACCTATCTCATCGTCCTCTTGTTTGCCTGGCGCTCCTGTGCGTCAGGCAATCCGGTCGGCTATATCGTCCATCTCGCCGACAGGCGGCCGGCCAGCGCGCTGATGGCCGCCATATCGATCGTGCTTTTGTTCGTCGTCATCGCCAGGCAGCGGCCCGGCATGGCTGGCATGATCGATACGTTCGTGGCCGCGGCACTTCTGGTGCTGATGCTCAGCGAGGACGACGAACGGACATTCGCCGGGCTGCAGACCGTCGTTCACGTTGTCATGACGGCGAATGCGCTGCTTGCCCTTTTCGAGTTCGCCACCAAGACGCTTATCTTCCCCTATCGCCTCGACGGCGTGGCGTTTACCACCGATCTGCGCTCGAGCGCTCTGCAGGGACATCCGCTCGCCAATGCCATGGTGACGTCGATCTACGTGCTTGCGCTGCTCTCCGGTGCCAGATCCCTGTCGACGCCTGTGCGGATAGGATTGATCGGCCTGCAATGCGCGGCACTTGTCGCGTTCGGCGGCCGTTCGGCGATGGTGATGACGATTGTGCTGGGCGGTTGCTACCTGCTTTCCAAGGGCATCAGCAAATTGCGCCGGGGACGCGTCAATCTCCTGGGTGCGGCACTCGGCTTCATGCTTGCCGCGCTGCTGCCGGTCGTCATCATCGTGGCGGCATATTATGGCTTTTTCGACGCGCTGCTGGAGCGCTTCGTGTCGGACAGCGGCAGCGCCAATGCCCGCGTCGAGATGTTCGAGCTCTTCAAGCACCTGGAATTACGCGATCTGATCGTGGGGCCGGATGTCGACCTAATCGACAGCCTGCGCCGCATCAACGGTCTCGAACAGGGCATCGAGAACCCGATTATCCGCACCGTCCTCTATCAGGGCGCCTTCTTCACCCTTTTGCTGACGTTCGGCTTCGTGCTGTTCCTGTTCGAGGTGGCGCGCCGCTGCCATCCCGGCATCTGGCTGCCGATGCTGGGCTGGGTCATTCTGATCAACACCTCGGAAAGCGTCGCGTCGAAGACGACGCTGCTGACCAAGTTCGTGGTGCTGGCGCTGGTGCTTTACCGGCCGACGCGGGCAGCGTTCAGGCCCGTCAGTCCGCCGGCATGGTCAGGCCAAGCGCCGCGATGATATCGGGGTCCAGTGCCCGGGTGGTGTCGTCCATCATGCCCATGCCATCGAAGAGATCCCACAGTGCCCAGGCGAGGCCGAGTTCCTCGGCGCTTCGCCTGACATCGGCGATGTAGCGCGCTCGATCCGGATTGGGGGCGGCGACATAGCGGGCGTCGGTGCGCAGCGCGCCGAACTCGCCCATGATGATGCGTTCCGGCGCAAGGCCGTGGCCGTCGGCCCAGTCGCGAACCTGGCGAAGATATTTGTCGACAAACCAGCGGTCGGGCCGGGCGTCGAAATAGACTTTCAGCACACGCTCGGTCTCGGCATAGGCTGCCTGCTTGGCGTCTTCAGGGGTTTCGGTGTCCTGCGCCATGCGCGCCCTGACCGATGCCAGCGTCGGTTCCAGCGAGCCGGCGGATGCCGGCCACGGCACATTGTTGAGCGACCGGTAGACGGGCTCGCGCATCCAGGGTGCCCCCTGATGGCTGAACAGATAGGGCTCATAGAAGTGGAAGGTGAACAGGATCGGCTCGAACGGGGACAGCGGTGCCGGATCGAGCGCGGTCAGTCCGCTCACCATCGAGCCGCAGCCGCCGGTGACGATCAGCGGCAGGGTCGCGGCCGATGCTCTCGCCGCCGTCAGAAGTGAAAGCTGGATCTGCGACCAGACGTTCGACGCGCAGGCCTGCGCCGGCTCGTTGACCGGCTCGAGCGCCACCCTGCCGGGCTGGAACCGCGCCAGCCTGCCGGCAAGCTCGCCGACCAGCCCGCGGTAGAGATCGAACGCGGGTGCGGCGGTGCTGGAGACCATGCGGTCGGGGTTCCAGTAATGGGTGGCGGCATTGGCCTGGATGTTGACGATGATGCCGAGACCGGCGTGGAGGGTGGCCGTGACGGCGGCATCCAGCATGTCCAGCAACCGGCCGCGCGTGGTGGCGTCGGCGGCCAGGAAAGGGCCGGGATCAACAGGCAGACGGATGAAATCGAGCCCGGTCCTGCGCAGCCGACGCAGGTCGTCCGGGGTCGGCACCGGCCGTTGCGACTGGAAGGGCGGCCAGCCATAGTCGGTGCGCGGAGCGGGAAATTCGCGCGTCAGCGAGAACCAGGGCCAGGCGTTGACGCCACGCCGAAATCGCGGCCCGGCGGCTGCGCGAGCGATTGGTGCGACCGGGAGCGAGCCGAGCGCCGCCGCGGTGGACAGCGCCGTCCGCAGCACCCGCCGGCGCGACCAGCCTGTCATACGGTTCCTGGCGATGCGTGATCCATCGCGGTGGTCTTGGCGGCGGTCACGCCGAGCAAATGATAGGCCTCATTTTCATAGGCAAGCAGGACATCGTCCCAGCGGAAGGCTTCGCGGGCGCGCGCGCTGGCGGCAACGCCGCAGGCCTGGACCAAGGCATCATCGTCCAGCGCCTGCTGCATCCGCTTGGCGCAACTGTCCTTGTCGGTGAAGTAGATCGCCGCAGCCCCGGCGGTCCATCTGTTGTAGGGATTGTCGTGGGCGATCACCATGTTGCCGGCCGCCAGCGCCTCGACCAGCGAGGGGTTGGTGCCGCCGACCGTGTGGCCATGCAGATAGGCGCGGGCGTGGTATCTGAGCGCCTTGACCGTCGCCTGGTCGTAGATGGCGCCCGGCAGGACCACCGAGTCATTCGCCGCCTTGCGGATGGCGGCATGATAGGGGATGTCGTCGGACAGCGTTCCCAGCACCACCAGCTTCATGTCGCGCTTGGCAGAGCAAAAAGCTTCGACGATCGGCAGGATGTTGTTGTCGGGTTCGATGCGGGCGATCGAGATGAGATAGCGCCCGGGCTCGAGGCCGAGCGCCCGGACCGGCGCCTCGGGCGCCGATGTCACCGGATCGGCGCCATAGGCAATGGTGGCGATGGCGCTGCGCGGCCGGCGCGTCGCCAGGTGATCTGCGATGGCGGGATGATCGGCGACCAGCCGATGCGAGGCCCATGCGCCGATCCATTCGTTGAGCCAGAACCAGGTTCGCGCCGCCATTCCCCATTTTGGGCGGCGCCACTCGATGCCGTCCATGTTGGTGAAGATCTTGCGTCGCTTCAGCCTGAGCCAAGTCAGGAAGACCGCGCCATTGTAGCCGAGCACCAGGCAAACGCCCGGTCGCCGGGCGGCGTCGCGGGCGCATTGCCAGTCGAATTCCAGCGTCGCGCGCGGTCCCTTGGAGGCGACCTGGATGTGAATGAGCTCGATGCCGCGCCAGGTTTCGTTGCGCACCCTCTGGTCGATCCGCTCGACCTCATCCTGGCAATAGACGCCGACCTTCCAACCGCGCCCGACAAGAAATAGCGCCAGTTTTTCGGCAAAGGTTTCAAAGCCGCCATGGGCCGCGGGTATGCCGCGGGTCCCCAGGATCAGAATGGCGGGCGTTTCTGGTTTCATGGCCGGCGGCACTTTCACATGTCTCATACATTAGATA
>NZ_RZOL01000286.1:0-7805 GCF_004022985.1 Mesorhizobium sp. M7A.F.Ca.ET.027.02.1.1
TCATAAGGCACAAAATGTTCGCCGAACAGCGCGCAGGGAATCCAGAACAGCACGATGGCAAGACCGACAAGGAAGGTTCGCGAGCGCAGCAGCGAGAAAAGGACTTCGGCAAGCGGACCGCGCTCGCGGGTATCGTCGGGGGCGGGGGAAGTGGTCTGGACGGCGCTCATTGATCTGACCCCAGCCGGATGCGCGGATTGAGCACGGAATAGAGAAAGTCAACGGAAAGCGTCGCCACGGCATAGACAATGCCGATGGTCAGGGTTCCCGATTCCAGCATCGGGAAATCCTTGCCGCGCGCGGCGGTGACGATCAGCGATCCGATACCCTGGTAGCGGAACAGCGTCTCGATGACGACGAGACCACCGATGAGATAGCCGGTCTGGGTGGCGATCACGGTAATGGTCGGCAGCAGCGCATTGCGCAGCACATGGCGCCAGATCACGGTGCGCCAGGGGAGGCCCTTCAGCACGGCCGTTCGCGTATAGTCGGAATCGAGCGCCTCGATCATGCCTGAGCGCGCCATGCGGGCGATGTAGCCGAACAGCACCAGGAACAGCGGCAGCGAAGGCAGGATCAGGTAGTAGAGTTGGGTGAAGAAGCCGGAGTCGCGCGGCCATGCCGCCGAGATCGGCAGCCAGCGCAGCCAGACGCCGAAGATCAGGACTAGGATGATGCCGGTGACGAATTCGGGCAGCACCGCCACCGACAGGCCGCCAAGACTGATGATGCGATCGAGTGGCCGATTGAGATTGAGTGCTGCAACGACGCCACTAAGAATGCCGATCGGCACAACCAGCACGAAGGCGACCGCCGCGAGCTTGATCGAATTGCCGAGCGCGTCGATGACGAAGGGCGCCACCGGCGAGCGGAAGATATAGGACGTGCCCATGTCGCCCTGAACGAAATTCCAGACCCAGGTCGCATATTGGGTGAGCAGCGGGCGATCGACACCGAGCGTGTGATTTAGCGTATCGACCGCGCGCTGGTCGGCGAAAGGTCCCAATATGGCGCGCCCGACATTGCCGGGCAGCACCTGGCCGCCTAGGAACACCATGACGCTGAGAAGGAACAGTGTGACGAGTGATAGAGCCAGGCGCCGGACAAGGAAGGAGAGAATGGCCTTATACTCCGGGTGGGGCCAGCCCCGGTGAGGAGCTAGCTGTTACACGATTGGCTTCGCTTTCGGTTCAGGCTTTCGACGCTTTATCGAGGAAAAGTTGCCCCATGGCCGTCGGCTGCACGCCTGTCACACCTTTCGCGGTTGGCACCAGTAGGTCGGAGAAATAGCCGAAGATGACCGGTGTTTCCTCGAGCAGCAGGTTCTGAATCTTGCCGGCCGAGGCCTTCTGCGCCTCGAGATCGAGAGCCGCAATGTAGCTGGACACGAGCGCGTCGTAATCCCTGTTCTTGAAATGCGCGGCGTTCCAGGTGCCGTCGCTTTTCAGCGGCGCGGCAAGCAAGACGTTCGGCACGCCGCGGTGAGCGTAGTCCGTGATGCCCATCACCGAATCCAGCCAGTTCGACTTGCCAAACACCGCATCACCATAATAGCGACCCTGGTCGAGGAGGTTCAGATCGAGATCGATGCCGATCTCCTTGACCCAGTTCTGGATGAGCTGCGCGTATTCGGGGATATCAATATAACGCTCGGTGGTCAGCGTCACCTTGAAGCCTTTGCCGGCGCCCGCCGCTTCCATGAGCTGCTTTGCCTGTGCGATGTCCTGCTTGCGTTGCGGCACGCTTGCATCAGTCGAGGGGTAGATTGGAGCAAATGGGCTGTCGTTGCCTAGTGAAGCTCGGCCCTTATGTAGGCCGGCGACCAGCTTGTCGCGATCGAGGCAGAGCGCAATGGCGCGACGTACGCGCGGATCCTTGAACGCGTCGGAATCACAGCGCATGTGAAACTGGTTATGCGCGGACGTCTTCGCACTTATGATATTAAAGTTCGGATCGTTAAGCAGGACAATGCCGGCTAGAGGCGATACCGCGTTCATCATATCGACCTGACCGCCCTGTAATGCCAGGATCTGCGACTGCTCATCATTGAAGAAGGTGAATTCGGTGCGCTCGGGCAGCGCCATCAACCCCCAATAGTTTTCGTTTCGGACGAAGGATGCGCCGACCTTTGGTGTGTATTTCTCCAACTTGAATGGTCCAGTGCCGTCGAAGCTCTTCTCGTAGTCGCCCTTGTAGCTGGCAGGCAGAATGATGGCATTGTAGTTGTCCGACGACAGCATGTAGGGGAAGTTGCCGTTCGGCGTGTCGAGGTGAAATTCGACCGTGTAATCGTCGACTTTCCTGGTGGCACCCTTCTGCAGGATTCCCTTGAACACCGACAGCGCATTGGAAGAACTCGCCGGATCCGCGAGGCGGTCGATGCTTGCGGCCACGTCGTCGGCCTTCATCTCGCCTCCACTGTGGAACTTGACGCCTTTGCGCAGCTTGAACGTCCACACCGTGCCTAGGTCGTTGGACTTCCAACTTTCAGCTAAAACCGGTTGCAGTACAAGGTCTGGACCGCCAACGCAGAGGTATTCTCCGGCCTGCTGCAACAAAACAAAACCAGTAAAGTCACTAGTGGTCACCGGATCGATTGTCGCCGTCGGTGCGATGCAGGCGACGCGAATGGTGGCGCCGGGCGTACCTTGGGCGCGAGCGAGCGAAGGCAAGCCGCCGAAACCCGCGACGGCAGTTATGCGGCCTAGTAGCGGCAGCGAAACACCGAGCAGGCTGCCATGGCGGATGAAGTCGCGACGGCTGACCCGGCCGTCGACCAGGCCATCGATGAGGTGATTTTCATGCGGCGAACGATTGCGCCGGATGAGATCGAGAATGCGATAGTTCTTATTCATGGGTTACCCCTTCCCCTATTTTCTTTTGCTGGCGAATGATCGACGAGATTCGTACGATTCTCCCTCACCCGGCCGTCAACGAGAGCTGTCGACCGGAGTGCTAGCACACGGTCTCACCCGGTCTGTCTGTTGCTGGGCGGCGGAAGGGCTAACCACGAGAAAGACTGTAATTTGCCCCGAGCCGGAAATCCGATGCTTGAATAAAGCTGCGACCGCATTGACAGCATCACCCTCCGACTTTTTTGGACTTTAGCATCAGGGGCAAAGTAGGGGTTGCTGAAGTTTGCCTCCAAAACGAAAAGATTTTCTGAGCTCGACTTTGCCCATTCCTGCAGGATAGCAGAGCGCGTGAGCCATACGCAGACAACGACATGACGGGGTCGTCATCGCGTGCGCTCCAACACCCACGGATTCTCGACCATTTCGAAATCCATCCGCACTCCGGCTTGCGCTTCCTCTCGCCATGCGAGTTCAGGGCGAAAGCCACTGGTGCTTAATGGAACTCGCTGCCTGTCCGGTCAAACGGGGCTACCTCCAGGACCCGGCCCTCCGGCCCTATGAGTTGACCCTCGACGTTATTTGCAAGACGTGCGGTGTCTACGATTAGGTTAATGCGTCGGCACCACCATCGAGTTGCCTAAGGCGCGACCGTCAACTAAAGATGACGAGATGAGCAAGTTTGGTAGCATCGATTACCGTATTCTCTGTGCACTCCAGAGAGGTTTCGGACTGCGGAGAAGATCGACACTTTGCAATGTGCGGGCACGAGATCGTGACTGCGCGAATTGCAACTTCGCCAAAAAAGAGGCTGTCGCGGAAGCTCGTTCGACGACAGCCAACCTGCCCTGGGAGGGTGGGGAACCGGGGTAACGCTCATGATCGTGTTTTAGTGATGAGAACGTCGCCCATCACTATGGGCAGTCGCACGTTCTGACACCGTGACGAGCAGCGCTCCGACGCCAGCCCTGCTCAGGCCGCCTTGGCGGAATAGCCGTGAGCAGCCTTCACCGAGCCCGGTGAAGACGGCAAGGCGTCTAGCGCAACCGGAGCAACGTCGAATTTCCGGTGCCGGCGACCAGCTCATTTTTCCGCAACAAGATCCGCTGTCATCTTCATCAAAGCAGCGCCAAATTCGGGGTCGCTGGCGGCTTTGTTCTCGAGGACACCGAGGTAGACAACGACGGTGCCCGTGTCAGGGTTCGCGAGCATATACTGCCCACCATAACCACTATGTCCGAACCACGTGCCGTCGGTGTACGTTTGACGGCTATAATGAAACCAGTCTAACGGCTTTGCCAGGGAAGGGCCGGGATTGCGGCGGGTCTCTTCGATGAAGGCGGCATCGCCGACGCGGCGGCCGTCGATACCCTCGCCCTTACGCGCAAAGAGCAGTCCATAGCGTGCGAGATCGCGGGCGGTGAGACAGGCGCCACCGGAGACAGCCGGTACACCTTCTCGGTCGCAGGTCATATGGAAGCATCCCTCGATGCCAGCCGCCTCGACGATCTCGATCAGCCAGTCGCGCAGCGGCCGGCCACTGGCCCGCTCAATGATCCAGCCAATGACGTCGCTGTTGGCCGACTTGTAGAGCGCCTCGCCGCTGCGATTCACGAGATCGTCTCCGGTAACGCCGCAGAGGAAGGAGCGAGCCGTCTCGTCCTTTTGACCCTCCGCCGGCAGGCGCCAGCCACCGGCGACGTCCATGTCGAAGGACGAAGTGTAGGGGTCGCTGTAGTCCTCGCTGAAGTCGTTGACGACGTTCATGTCTGCGACCGCCTTGACGGTCGCCTCAGCGTAGCCTGTACCGATCTCCGGCAGATAGGCGCCTACTCGCTCGTCGAGATCGACGAGGCCGTCGGCCACCGCGCGACCGAGCATGAGGTTGAGCGTCGTCTTGGTGATAGACATGATGGCGTGCGGCTTCTCGGGCCCGAAGTCCGGCGCATAGGCTTCGTAGAGGACGCGATCGTCGCGGACCACGACGAAGGCCGAAAAATGCGGCATGCCGAGGAAACGTGCGACGCCGGGACGCTCGCCAATAGTCCAGTCGATCTCCTTCCTGAGTGGCAGGACGCGGGGGGCGCGCAGCGACATCGAATAGAGCATCGTTGTGTGGATATTATGGAAGCCGTGGCGGCGGTGGTCGGGCAGATTCCAGCGCGCCGTGTTGTCGAACAGGGTGATCAAGTCAGGATTGGGGATCGACGGGACAGTCATGCGGTTGGCCTTTACAAGTTCGGGTTGTTAATAAGACTTAGGAGGAGTGCGCAGTGCGAAGCTCACCAACAAGTGCGCCAAGGCCAATTCGATCGATTGCATACTCAAAGCTGATGACGATGCCAAAGTTGCCCAAGTAGGCCGCAGAAAGAGGCCAGTGTCCGCGCCCGCGACAGCGTCAGCATCTTCATAGAACTCGATCACGACGTTCATACGCGGATTGACCTGGTCGTGCCCTCGCGGGCTAGCTGCGTCAATTCCGTGGGCGTCACTTCGCCCGCGCTCACGAGCGAGGCCAAAACCGTGGCATCGCACTCTACGTGTTCGCTCAGTCTCATTTCGGCCGCCCACCGATCCCACAAGGTTGCACGTGAATCGTTATCTACCGCACGCCTTTGGAGGAGCGCATTTTCGACGTCAGTACGGCTCATGCCTTTTCTCGGCAGCACCTCGTTGCCATTTGAAAACGCTGATCGCTTCCAGGATGCACCTTGCGAATACCCTGGTTCCTCAAGAGCTACCCCCGTCTCCATCATAGCTCGTCGCCCGCCAAAACTCCTTAAGGCTGACGTTAACATCGCAGGTTATGGAAGTGTTGCTGATTTATGCCCAGTTTGAGAAAACTCTTACTGAAGAGAAACAAAGAGTCGAAAAATAATTTTATGAGAGCCAAGCGGCTCAGCGCGCTGTTAGCCGTGGCTGATGGCTAAAAACGCTCCATACTTTCGAGCCCCACACGACGGCTACTAGCCGGTCAGAGGCGAGCAGATCGCTGGTGACGCGTGCCGCGCTTGGACATCTCGAATCGCCGAAACGCCCGGTTGCAACGTCTCAGCCACCGCCCGCGCCTTCTCGTCAGAACAGCGTCGCCGAAATTGCCGCAGTGCACCTTCAAGTCGTTCGGACACAGCCGCGACCATATGGAAGTTTAGGGATGTGTTGCAACGTTTTGATTACCGGCGTTGTGGCAGAAACCTCCGACCATTTTCGGAGGGCGCTATGTTCAAGCAACGCCTGATCTGCTTTGCTTGCGCTGGTACTTGGCCTCACATGGCTTCTTGTGGTCAAGGATCAAATTCAGCAACGTATGAGCAGAACTCCAGGACTCTATCGGCATCCAATGTCTGGGTCCGGTTGCATCCAACCGTCTTCGAGCACGATCAACCTCACATGCGGTCGCTGTTCAGTACGGCTGCACAATATCCCGTGTGTGGACGCCCTGTCGGATGCTTGAAGTTTTTTTCTAAAGGCGTGGTGCGCAGGTTCAGGTGCTTCCGTGTGTCCGACATGTTTGGATGCGGCCGGTCATCGACGCCAGGCGATGACCACGTGGGAAGCCATGAGTGCACGGCCTGCCTGAGAAGCGCGGTATCGGCCTCTCGCGGCCGCATTTCAAACAACGTGACAACGCCCGTTAATGATCTCCGGATCCATCGACCATTCCAACACTCTTGGCTTCTGCAGGTTTACCTCTATCGTTCCCATCAAAGACTAATTGGTCGAAACTACAGCACATTGATTATACCCCACTGTGAAAATGGACAGCCCGATCCTCTTTGGCAACCCGACTCACTACGTCGCTGAAATACCTTTCAACACCAAATTCAGGAGTTAGAAATCTCTCTGCGATCTCAGTATAGTGGTCAATGGAGGAAACAATAAATTTGATGTGGTAGTCAAATTGACCCATTACTTCGTAACATTCCATAACTTCGGGAATAACACACATATGGCGTTCAAAGAAATTTAATGCATCGCGATTTTGCCTCGATAGGACCACCTTAGCTAAAACAATCTGGATACTTTGCAACTTTTCAATCGCTATCTCTGCGATGTAACGACGTATGATTCCGTCTTTTTCGAGCTTTTTGACCCTCTGCCAACACGGCGACACGGAAATGCCGACCCTGTCGGCCAGGATCTTAATTGGAAGCCGGCCGTTTTCTTGGAGCACATCAAGAATCCGGTAATCCATGCGGTCTAGCTTGTTCATATCACTTACTCTAACCTACCTGAACGTTCCTTCCACAGTGCTGGCTATGTGCCGGCAGAGGATGCCGCGGCAATGCGTCGCCACCCTGCCACATTTGCCGAATGCAACAGCCCCTGCAACTGTGGGCTCACGAAAAAATGAGATAACGCACTATCTGTCGCGGCCTGAACATCAGCTTTGATGTTTCCATTGTCCTCTATTGTCTTACTGAGTCAGAAAGTCGCGGCTGCGTGGGATTCGCGCTGGTCGCGGATTTGTTAGGGTGCTGCCTGGTGATCATGGAAGCGCCCCGCCATGCCCGACTGGACAGCCGAGAGTGAAGCAGCATTCGACGGCGTTGTCACGTTGTTTGAAATGCGGCCGCGTAAGACCCACACCGCGCTTTTCAGGTAGGTCGTGCACTCACGGCTTCCCACGTGTCCATCGCCTGGCGTCGATGGGTTCGAATTTGTGCTGCAAAGCGGCTGGTCTGCGATGAGACGAGAGGTTTCGGACTGCGGAGAAGATCGACACGAAATGTTCCAATGAATTGGGCGCGTCTGGACGATCTCGTCGAGCATATATCCGCCCTGATCAACCGCTCTCGACAACCAGCATTTCCTTGAGGCCGCCTTCGTCACGGCCGGCAAAGAGAGCATTGCGGCGGTTCATGGCTGGACTTGTGATCGCGTTTTTGACGAGGTTGGGTCGATGTAGAGGCGACCGTGACGAAGGCGGCCTCAAGGAAATGCTGGTTGTCG
>NZ_RZOL01000287.1:0-7793 GCF_004022985.1 Mesorhizobium sp. M7A.F.Ca.ET.027.02.1.1
TCTCGTGGCTGCGCGAGAGATCACCGGGTTGAAGCTGACCGCCACCGGCAAGGCCGATGCCGCCAGCCCGGCGGCCAACGTGCGCCTGACCGGCAATGTCGCCGGCCAGGCGCTGCAAGGCAGCGCGGTGCTGGCGACGGCGGACGGCAGGAGCGCCATCAACGGCCTGCTGCTGTCGCTCGGCGAGAACAGGATTTCAGGCGATCTGGCACTGGACGAGAAGTTCGTGCCGGTCGGCATCATTGCGCTCGACCTGCCCGATATCGGCCCGCTGGCGGCACTTGCCCTGGAAAAGGCCGAAGGCGACGTGCGCGGCACGATCGCCTTTTCGAAGAACGGCACCGCGCCGCAGGTCGCCATCAAGGCGGCGACAGCGTCGATCACGCGCGGCGACCTGCAGGCGAAAGCCGTCTCGATCGATGCGCTGGTCGCCAACTATCTGGCGGCGCCCGTGATCTCCGGAAAGATCCGCGCCGACACCGTCATTTCGGGCGGTACCGTGATCAGCGGCATCGATGTCGATTTGAAGCGCGACGGCGACTGGACCGGTTTCTCCGGCGGCGCAACCGTCAAGGGCATTCCGGCACAGGCCGCCGGCCGCGTGAAAGTGGCCAACGGCACGACGACCATCGAGCTTGCCTCCGGCCAGGCGACCGTCCAGGGCATCAAGGCGGCCATTGCCCAGGCCTCGACCGTCAGCATCGCCAATGGCACGACGACGCTGGACCGGCTGGTGCTCAACCTTGGCGGTGGCACGGCGACGGTGACCGGCAAGGTCGGCACGGCGCTCGACATCAATGCGACGCTGGCGCGGGTGCCGATGTCGCTCGCCAACAGTTTTTCGCCGGGCCTCGACGCCGCCGGCTTGATTTCGGGCACGGTCAAGGTGACGGGCGCGCCGGCAAATCCCGCCATTGCCTTCAATCTCGACGCAGCGGGCGTGCAGACCTCGCAGACCCGCGGTGCCGGTGTCGGTGCGGTCAGTGTCTCCTCGTCGGGCACCTTCGGCGCCAACAAACTGACCTTCAATGCCAATGTCGGCGATGGCGCCGGCCTTGGCCTGAAGGGCGGCGGCAGCGTGACGACGGCCGGCACGCCGGCACTGGTGCTCGACTTCAATGGCGTCGTGCCGTTCGGCCTGCTCAGCCAGAAGCTTGCCGCGCAGGGCCTGTCGCTGTCCGGAACCGCCAATGTCAACGTGCAGGTGCGCGGTCCCGCGACATCGCCCGTCATCGGCGGCAGCGTCAGCACCTCGGGTGCGCGCCTTGTCGATGCGCGCTCCGGCCTCGCCGTCAACGATCTCGCCGCCGATGTCTCGATTGCCGGCGGCGTCGCCAGGATCAACCGGTTGACCGGAACGCTGTCGACGCGCGGCAGCCGGTCGACGGCCGCTATACGGACGGAAGGGTGGTGACCGCCAATCTCGGCGGCGACCTTACGATCAAGGGACCGCTGACCTCCGCACCGGTCATTGCCGGCACCGTCAACCTCGCCAAGACGGTGATCACCGTTCCGGACAAATTGCCGGGCTCGCTGGCGGCGCTCGACGTCAAGCACAAGAACGCGCCAGGTGCGGTAAAGGCGCAGGACAAGGCGCTGCGGCCGCCGACGACCAGCGGCAAGGGCGGCGGTAGCGGCCTTGCACTCGATGTCACGGTCAACGCGCCGAACCAGATCTTCATCCAGGGCAGGGGCGTCGATGCCGAACTTGGCGGCTCGCTGAAGCTGACCGGCCCGGCCTCGTCGCCGCAAGCGGTCGGCACCTTCACCCTGCAGCGCGGACGGCTGTCGATTCTCGGCAAGCGGCTGACCTTCACCGAAGGCACGGTCGGATTTTCCGGCTCGCTGGTGCCCTATCTCAATTTGACGGCGACCACGACGACGACCGGCGCCACCGTCACCATCGTGGTGTCGGGCGAGGCGACCAATCCGAAGTTCACCTTCTCCTCGGTGCCGGCGCTGCCCGAGGACGAGGTGCTGGCGCAATTGATCTTCGGCCGCTCGATGTCGAATCTGTCGCCGCTGCAGATCGCCCAGTTGGCCGAGGCCGCCGGGCAACTGGCCGGCGTCGGCGGCTCGACGTCGCTGCTCGAAAACCTGCGCAGCGCCATTGGTGTCGACGACCTCGACGTCACCACCGACGACCAGGGCGGCACGGCGGTTTCGGCGGGCAAATACCTCAACGACCGCACCTATGTCACGATCCAGAAAGGCGACAAGCCGGGCTCGGGCAAGGCTACGATCGACCTCAATGTCGGGCGCGGCGTCAAGCTGCGCGGCGAGGCCAACGATGCCGGCGAAGCCAAGGGCGGCATCTTCTACGAGAAGGAATACTGATAGTTCGGCAGGACTTTTGGCCTCATGATGGATCGATTCTGGCGCTGTCCGGGCTGGAGTAAATGTCTCAGTTTAATCGACTACCGAGATTCCAGAAGAATCCGTCGGACAGTAGCAAATTTGCGCCAAGACTGTCGTTATCACGCGAACCGCTCCCCTTTCAAAGTTGCACATTCCCTAACATGTTCTCAATCCACGCCGTCTTTGACATCATGGCCTGGATGCGGAATGTTAAAAGGCGGAAAGCCAACAATGGGAGTTAAGTCATGACAATTTATAAGAGTAATGGCGATCGCGTTCCGGATCACATCCTGGCCATGGCCGAAGAAGCCAAGGCAGGCAAGGTGGATCGCCGCGAATTCTTGGCCATGGCCAGCGTCTTCGGTGCATCGACGGCAATGGCTTACGGCTTGCTCGGCCTCGCCGATCCGACGCCGGCGAAGGCCGAAGAGGTAAAGGGCAAGAAGGGCGGCACGCTGAAGATCGCCCAGTGGATCAAGGATCCCAAGGACCCGCGCAAGGCCGACTGGTCGGAAATCGCCAATGCCGAGCGCCAGGCGCTCGAGCCGTTGGTCAAGTACACGTCCGAATACACGTTCCGCCCTTATCTGCTGGAAAGCTGGGACGTCAACGACGATGCCACGCAGTACACGCTGCATGTGCGCAAGGGCGTCACCTGGTCGAATGGCGATGCCTTCACCGCCGCCGACGTCGTCTTCAACCTGAAGCGTTGGGCCGACAAGAAAGCCGAAGGCAATTCCATGCCAGGCCGTCTTGGCTCGCTGGTCAAGGACGACAAGCTCGACGAAAGCGCCGTGACCATGCCGGACGACCACACGGTCGTGCTGAAGCTCACCAAGCCAGACATCGCGCTGATTCCGAACATGTGCGACTATCCCGGCCTCATCGTCCACAAGACCTTCGATGAGAAGGGCGGCGACTTCAAGGCCTGCCCGATCGGCACCGGTCCGTTCGAACTCGTCTCCTACGATGTCGGTCAGAAGGTGGTCTACAAGCGCCGCACCGACGACAAGTGGTGGGATGGCGAAGTGTTCCTCGATGGCCTGGAATTCATCGACTACGGCACCGATCCGGCAGCCATGGTCAGCGCTTTCGAAGCCGGCGAAGTGCACACCAATTTCGAGACTTCGGCCGACTACGTGTCGATCCTCGACGGCATGGACCTGGTGAAGTCGGAGATCGTCACCGCGTCGACCATCGTCTGCCGCACCAACGTCAACAACAAGCCCTATGGCGACCAGAAGGTGCGCAACGCGCTGCAGCTTGCGGTCGACAACAATGTCGTCCTGCAGCTCGGCTACGGCAATGCCGGCTCGGTCGCCGAAAACCACCATGTCTGCTCGATCCATCCGGAATATTACGAGCTGCCCAAGGTTGCCCGTGATCCGGCCAAGGCAAAGGCGCTGATGGCGGAAGCCGGCCAGGCCGACTTCGAACACGAGCTGATCACTGTCGACGAAGACTGGCACAAGAATACCGGCGATGCGATCGCCGCCCAGATGCGCGACGCCGGCATCAAGGTGAAGCGCACCGTTCTGCCGGGTTCGACGTTCTGGAACGACTGGACGAAGTATCCGCTGTCGATGACCAACTGGAACATGCGCCCGCTCGGCGTCCAGGTTCTGGCCATCGCCTATCGCACCGGCGAGGCCTGGAACGAGGCCGGCTGGTCGAATCCGGACTGGGATGCCAAGCTCAATGCGGCGCTCGCCGTTGCCGACGCCGCCAAGCGCAAAGAAATGATGAAGGACATCGAGCAGATCCTGCAGGATTCCGGCATCATGATCCAGCCGTACTGGCGCAAGCTCTACAGCCACTCGGTCAAGGTGGTGCAGAACTACAAGATGCACCCGACCTTCGAGCGCGACTACGGCAAGGTCTGGCTCGAGCAGGCTTGATCGCATCGACATGGGGGAAGGGGCTCGCTCCCTTCCCTTGCTCTTTGCATCGTCCCTGCTGGTCCGTACTTTCTCAAAAAAGTTGCGACTCGCGGGCAAGGCCATGCAACAAAAACAGGGTTGATCGCATCCGAAGGCCTGTTTGACAGCCAGCCCCGCCGGTTACGGCAGGGTTGGCTTTCATAGCCGGCTCAAACCCCAACCCATCGGCAGGGGGCCGCCATGCTTTCCTTCGTTATCAGGCGTCTTGGCACCATGGCATTGACGATGCTGTGCCTGACCATGGTCGTCTTCTTCCTGATCAACCTCGAACCCAATCTGAAGAAGCTGGCGATCAGCCAGACCGAAATGCATACGTCGGCCGAGCAGCTCGAGAGCTGGCTGGTCAACCATGGCTACCGGCAGAACTTCTTCGTCCGCTATGGGCAGTGGCTGGGTGTGGTGCCCAAGCAACCTGTTACAGACCCGGCGACCGGCAAGCCGGCGCAGCGTTTCTCCTTCTGCAACGATCCGCTCGTGCCGACCTTCGCCGGCGTTTTCCAGGGCGATTTCGGCTGCTCGACCAAGTTCAAGGCGACCGTCGCCTCAAAGCTGTTTCCGGCACTCGGCGCTACCGGCATCCTGATGTTCTGGGTGCTGGTGGTGATGGTGCCGATCTCGCTGCTGATCGGCATTCTGGCCGGCATGCGCGAGGGGTCGCGAACCGACCGGTTGCTGTCCGTGGCGTCGATCGCCTCGACGGCGACGCCTGAATATGTGTCGGGCGTCATCTTCACCGTCATCTTCGCCTCATGGCTCGGCTGGCTAAACGGCTCGGCGGCTTCGGCCAGCCAGGGCATCACCTTCTACAATTTCACTTTGCCGGTGATGACGCTGGCGATCTACGGCATCGGCTACATCGCCCGCATGACGCGTGCTTCGATGGTCGAAGTGATGACGCAGCAATATATCCGCACTGCCAGGCTGAAGGGTCTTTCCTTCGGCAGCGTCGTGGTCAAACATGCCTTGCGCAACGCGCTGATCGCACCGTTCACCGTCATCATGCTGCAATTCCCGTGGCTGCTCACCGGCGTCGTGATCGTCGAGGTGATGTTCCGTTACCAGGGCTTCGGCTACACGCTGGTCGAGGCGGCCGGCAACAACGACATCGACCTTTTGCTCGGCTGCTCGCTGGTCTCGGTGTTCATCGTCTTGATCACGCAGCTCATTTCCGATGTCGGCTACGCGTTTCTCAATCCGCGTATCAGAGTTCAGTAGGGGGCGAAGCGGATGCCGGTTCAATACATCAGTGGCTTCACCATTGTTCTCGAAGTGCTGTCGCGCTTCTGGCCGGTCTGGATCGCGCTCGTCATCGTCATGGGTGCGAGCTTCGCCTACAAGAAGAAGCTGGCGCTCTACGGCCAGCTGTTCGACAGCGGCGTCGGCATCGTCGGCGTCGGCATCTGCCTGTTCTGGCTGTTCACGGCGATCTTCGCCGCGACCATTTCTCCCTTCGACCCGCTGGCCCAGATTCCCATCATGAAGGATGTGCTGCCGGGCGCCGTCGAACCGAAATCGGGGCTGACCTATCTGTTCGGCGGCGACAAGCTGGCGCGCGACGTGTTTTCGCGCATGGTCTATGGCAGCCAGATCGTGTTGATCATCGCGCCTGCGGCAACCGGCTTCGCGCTGATGGTCGGCATCACGCTCGGCCTGCCGGCCGGCTATTATGGCGGCAAGATCGACACCGTACTGTCGTTCCTGGCCAACCTCGTGCTCGCCTTCCCGGTCATCCTGCTGTTCTACCTTTTGGTGACGCCGGGCATCATGGACACGCCGATCCCCTATGGCATGGCCGGCGTCTTCTTCCTGTTCCCGATCATCTTTTTCAGCGTGCTGTTCTGGACCCGCTACAAGAACCGGCCCGACCGACTCTACATCCTGCTCGGCATCACCCTGATCCTCGGCGGCTGGATCTATGCCGGCCTGGTCTTCGACGCCGATCCGCTGAAGATCGTGCATATCGATCCCAACCAGCTCAACATCTTCGTGGCAGTGGTGTTCGCCTCCAGCCCCGGCGTGTTCCGCATCGTGCGTGGCCTGGTGATGGACATCAAGACGCGTGACTATGTGGCGGCCGCGCAGACGCGCGGTGAATCACCCTGGTACATCATGTTGTGGGAGATCCTGCCCAATGCGCGCGGGCCACTGATCGTCGACGCCTGCCTGCGCATCGGCTACACCACCATCCTGCTCGGCACGCTCGGCTATTTCGGCCTTGGCCTGGCACCGGAAAGTCCGGACTGGGGCACCGCGATCAAGGACGCCAGCCGCCTGCTGCGCTCCTTCATCCACCCGGCGTTACCGCCGACGATCGCACTGATGTCGTTCGTGCTGGGCTTGAACCTGCTCGCCGACTCGCTGCGCGAACAATCGATGAAAGACTGATCTCGGGTTTCGACCCGATGCGCCTGAGAGAAACAGGCCTAGAAGAACCAGGATTGGAGCGACCCATGAACGAGGCAGTTCGAAATCCCGCCACGCCAACCAATGGGCCGGCCAACGCGCCGATCATCGAGATCGAGAACCTGTCGATCTCCTTCTTCACCCGCAAGGGCGAGATTCCGGCGGTCATGGATTTTTCCTGCACCGTCATGCCGGGCGAGGCGATGGGCATCGTCGGCGAATCCGGCTGCGGCAAGTCGACCGTGTCGCTCGGCATCATGCGCGACCTCTCCAACATCGGGAAGATCGTCGGCGGCAAGATCAAGTTCCAGGGCAAGGACATGGGCGAGCTCTCCGACGAGGAGTTGCGCTCCATTCGCGGCAACAAGATCGCGATGATCTACCAGGAGCCGATGGCCAGCCTGAATCCGGCGATGAAAGTCGGGCAGCAGTTGATGGAAGTGCCGCTGATCCACGACAAGGTGTCGAAGGAAGAGGCCTATAAGCGCGCGATCGAAATGGTGCGCTCGGTCAAGCTGCCCGATCCCGAGCGCATGATGCGCTCCTATCCGCACCAGCTTTCGGGCGGCCAGCAGCAGCGTATCGTCATCGCCATGGCGCTGCTGTCGAAGCCGGCGCTGCTTTTGCTCGACGAACCGACGACGGCGCTCGACGTGACGGTGGAGGCCGGCATCGTCGACCTAGTCAAGGGGTTGGGCGAGAAGTTCGGCACGTCGATGATTTTCGTGTCGCACAATCTCGGCCTGATCCTCGAGACCTGCGACCGCATCACGGTGATGTATTCGGGCGAGGCGGTGGAGACCGGCAAGATCAAGGACGTGTTCGACCGGATGCGCCATCCCTATACGCAAGGGCTGTTCCGCTCGATCCCGCTGCCGGGCGCCGACAAGAACTCACGGCCGCTGATCTCGATTCCCGGCCAACTGCCGCTGCCGCACGAGCGGCCCAAGGGCTGCAATTTCGGCCCGCGCTGCCACCATTTCGTCGAGGGCGTCTGCAACGCCGCCGAAATCCCGATGATCGAGGTCGCTGGTCACGAAGGCCATTTCTCGCGCTGCGTGCGCTTCAATGAGATCGACTGGGAGGCGCTGC
>NZ_RZOL01000288.1:0-7787 GCF_004022985.1 Mesorhizobium sp. M7A.F.Ca.ET.027.02.1.1
GGCACACATGTCTTCGTCTTCTCGACAAGGCTCGGCACCTTCGTCCAGGCCTATGAAAGCCGGATCATTCCGCAACGCACTCAGGAGTTCGCCATCAACGCCGCCAACTACCGGCACTGGGACGAGGCCGTGCGGCTCTATGTCGACGACTGCCTGGAGGGCACCGAAGGACCGCGCGAGAAGGATTTCAACATGCGCTGGATCGCCTCTCTGGTTGCCGACTGTTACCGCATTTTGATGCGCGGCGGCGTCTTTCTCTACCCCGGCGATCGACGCAAGGGCTATGGTCAGGGACGGTTGCGCCTCGTCTACGAGGCCAACCCGATCGCCTATCTCATAGAACAGGCTGGTGGTGCCGCCACCGATGCGATCAACCGCATCCTGGAAATCGAACCCGAGAGCCTGCATCAGCGCGTGCCGATGATCTTCGGGTCGGCGCGGGAAGTCGCGCGCATCACCCGCTACCACACAGAGCCGAGCAACATCGGTGAGCGTGCGCCGCTGTTCAGCCGCCGCGGCCTGTTCAGAGCCTGAGCAGCACCATGTCAGCCAAGCACCCCATCATCACCATCACCGGGTCGTCGGGCGCCGGCACGACCTCGGTCAAGCGCATCTTCGATCTGATTTTCCGGCGCGAGAACATCGAGGCCGCTTTCATCGAAGGCGACGCCTTCCACCGCTACGATCGCGCGGCGATGAAGGCAAAGGTGGCCGAGGAGGAAAAGGCCGGCAACCCGAACTTCACCCATTTCAATGCCGCGGCCAACGAACTCGGAATTCTCGAAGAGGTGTTCGCGGAATATGGCCGCCGCGGAACGGGCAAGACCCGCACCTATATTCATGATGAGGAAGAGGAAAAGCAGCACGGCACGCCACCGGGAACCTTTACCGAATGGCGCGAATTCGCTCCCAGCGACCTGCTCTTCTACGAGGGGCTGCACGGCTGTGTCGTCACCGACACGATCAATTTGGCCAAGCATGCGGATCTCAAGATCGGCGTCGTGCCGGTCATCAATCTCGAATGGATCCAGAAGATCCATCGCGACCGTTCGACACGCGGCTATTCCACCGAGGCGGTGATGGACGTGATCCTGCGCCGGATGCCCGACTATGTCCGCAACATCGTCCCGCAATTCTCGCAGACCGCCATCAACTTCCAGCGCGTGCCGATCGTCGACACGTCCAACCCGTTCATCGCGCGCTGGATCCCGACGCCCGACGAATCGATGCTGGTTATCCGCTTCGCCAATCCGCGGGGCATCGATTTTCCGTATCTGCTGTCGATGATCCACGACTCGTTCATGTCGCGGCCAAATTCCATCGTGGTGCCAGGCAACAAGCTCGATCTTGCCATGCAGTTGATCCTGACGCCGCTCATCCTGCAATTGATTGAACGCAAGAGCCGTGTGTCGTGAGGAGGATGCAATGACCAGCCAAACAGCACTGAAGCCCGTCACCACAACCGCTCCCGTCTCGGAGCGCGACATGGCGAACGCCATTCGCGCGCTGGCGATGGACAGCGTTCAAAAGGCGAATTCGGGTCACCCTGGCATGCCGATGGGCATGGCCGACGTCGCAACGGTGCTGTTCAACCGCTTCATCAATATCGATCCGTCGAGGCCGGACTGGCCCGACCGTGACCGTTTCGTGCTTTCAGCCGGCCACGGCTCGATGCTGCAATACGCACTGCATCATCTGCTCGGCTATGAAGACATGCAGATCGAGGAATTGCAGCGATTTCGGCAGTTGGGCAGCCGCACCGCCGGACATCCGGAATACGGCCATGCGCTTGGCGTGGAGACCACCACCGGACCGCTCGGACAGGGCATTTCCACGGCGGTCGGCATGGCGCTGGCGGAACGTATGCTTGCCGCCCGCTACGGTGCCGATCTGGTCGATCATCATACCTATGTCATTGCGGGCGACGGCTGCCTTCAGGAGGGCATCAGTCACGAGGCGATAGACCTCGCTGGTCACCTGAAGCTTTCCCGCCTGATTGTTTTCTGGGACGACAATGCGATTTCCATTGACGGGCCGACCTCCCTCTCCACGTCGATGGACCAGCCGGCGCGCTTCAAGGCCGCCGGCTGGGATGTCCAAAGCGTCGCCGGCCACGACATGGAGGCAGTCGCCGCGGCAATCGAGGCGGCGCGGCGGTCGGATCGGCCATCGCTGATTGCCTGCCGCACAGTGATCGGCATGGGTGCCCCCAATCTCGGCGGTTCGGAAAAGACGCACGGCGCACCGCTGGGTGAAGCAGAGATCGCCGCGACACGCGAAAACATCGGCTGGGCCCACGCGCCGTTCGATGTGCCGGATGATATCCTTTTCGCCTGGCGCGAGATTGCCGGTCGCGGCGAAGCGATGCGGCGCGCCTGGGAGCAGCGGCTTGCCGCCTCGCCGCGGCGCGAGGTTTTTGAAAACGCCGTCGCCGCCGAACTGCCCGACACGGTCTTCGAAGCGCTCGACGCCTTTCGTCGCGAACATGTCGAGAAGGCAACCAAGGTGGCGACGCGAAAAGCCTCCGAAATGGCGCTGGAGGCCATCAATGGCGCAACGGAGTTGACCGTCGGCGGCTCGGCCGATCTGACGCATTCGAATCTGACGATCACCAAGGACATGAACCGCATTGCACCGGGTGACTATGCCGGCCGCTATATTCACTACGGCATTCGTGAGCACGGCATGGCGGCCGCCATGAACGGCATCGCGCTGCATGGCGGTTTCGTGCCCTATGGCGGGACGTTCCTGTGCTTCGCCGATTATGCGCGCGGCGCGATGCGGCTCTCGGCGCTCATGGGCCAGCGCGTCATCTATGTGATGACACACGATTCCATCGGCCTCGGCGAGGACGGCCCGACGCACCAGCCGGTCGAGCACCTTGCGATGCTGCGTGCCACGCCTAATCTCAACGTCTTCCGCCCGGCGGATGTCATCGAAACGGCGGAGTGCTGGGAACTCGCGCTAAAGAGCAAGGATCGGCCGAGCGTCCTGGTGCTGTCGCGCCAGAACCTGCCGATGCTGCGTCGGTCGCACAGCGACGAGAACCGCTCCTGCCAGGGCGCTTACATCCTGCGGGAGCCGGCAAGGCACCGCGCCGTCACCCTGATCGCCACCGGCTCGGAGGTCGAGATCGCGGTTGCTGCCGCCGAAAGGCTGGAGACTGAGCATGGCGTCGCCGCCGCCGTCGTGTCGATGCCGTGCTGGGAGCTTTTCGAGGAGCAGGAAAGCGCCACCCGCAAGGCCGTCCTCGGCTCGGCGCCGCGCGTCGCGGTCGAAGCAGCAGCCCGGCTGGGCTGGGACCGCTGGATCGGCGAGACCGGTGCTTTCGTCGGCATGACCGGCTTCGGCGCCAGCGCCCCTGCCCCCGACCTCTACCGGCATTTCAACATAACGTCCGAAGCGGTTGCTGCAGCGGCACTGAAGCTCATCATCTAGGAGGATTCACAATGGCTCGCATCACCCTTCGCCAGCTTCTCGACCATGCCGCCGAGCACGGCTACGGCGTACCGGCATTCAACATCAACAACATGGAACAGGGCCTCGCCATCATGGAAGCGGCCAAGGCCTGCGACGCGCCTGTCATCATCCAGGCTTCGCGTGGCGCCCGATCCTATGCCAACGACATCATGCTGGCCAAGATGATGGAGGCGCTGACCGAAATCCACCCGACCATCCCGCTATGCATCCATCAAGACCACGGCAACAGCGAGGCCACCTGCCTTTCCGCGATCCGCCACGGCTTCACCTCGGTGATGATGGACGGATCCTTGATGGCGGACGCCAAGACGCCGGCCAGCTACGACTACAACGTCGCCATAACCGAACGCGTCGCACGCATGGCGCATTGGGTCGGCGCTTCCGTCGAAGGCGAACTGGGTGTGCTCGGCTCGCTGGAAACCGGTCAAAGCGAGGCAGAGGATGGCCACGGCGCCGAAGGCGCGCTTTCCCACGACCAGTTGTTGACCGATCCCGATCAGGCGGTCGACTTTGTGACCGCAACCCAGGTCGACGCGCTGGCGATCGCCTGCGGCACCTCGCACGGCGCCTACAAATTCACCCGCAAGCCGGACGGCGATATCCTGGCCATGCAGGTGATCGAGGCGATCCACGAAAAGCTGCCCAACACGCATCTGGTCATGCACGGCTCGTCCTCGGTGCCGCAGGAGCTGCAGGACATTATCAACAGATACGGCGGCGAGATGCCCCAGACCTTTGGCGTTCCGGTCGAGGAGATCGAGCGCGGCATCCGCTACGGCGTGCGCAAGGTCAACATCGACACCGATTGCCGCATGGCCATGGCCGGGCAGTTCCGCCGCGTCGCGACGGAAGACCCGCGCGAGTTCGATCCCCGTAAATTCCTGAAACCCGCCATGGACGCCTTGCGCGACCTTTGCCGGGACCGGTTCGAGCGTTTCGGCACGGCGTCCAACGCCTCGAAGATCAAGGTCATCGCCATGGACGAGATGGCGAAACGTTACGCCGCGGGAAAACTCGATCCCCATATCGCAATCGCGAAAGCCGCCTGAGCAACAAACAGGAGACCTGTCATGAACAAGATCGACATACTGCCAGCGGGGACGCTCAAGGAAGGCAAGGAACGCTACAAGTCAGGGGTCATCCCCTACAAGAAGATGGGTTACTGGGAGCCGGACTACAGGCCCAAGGAAACCGATCTGATCGCCATGTTCCGGATCACGCCGCAGCCGGGCGTCGACCACGAGGAGGCGGCGGCGGCCATCGCCGGCGAATCCTCCACCGCGACGTGGACCGTGGTGTGGACCGACCGACTGACCGCGTGCGAGCTCTATCGCGCCAAGGCGTTCAGATCCGAGCCGGTGCCGAACACCGGTCCCGGAACCAAGACCGAGCAACAGTACTTCGCCTACATCGCCTACGACCTCGACCTGTTCGAGCCGGGCTCGATCGCCAATCTGACCGCATCGATCATCGGCAATGTGTTCGGCTTCAAGGCAGTCAAGGCGCTGCGGCTGGAAGACATGCGTATCCCGGTGGCGTACCTCAAAACCTTCCAGGGGCCGGCGACCGGTATCGTGGTGGAGCGTGAGCGGCTCGACAAGTTCGGCCGGCCGCTGCTCGGCGCGACGACGAAGCCGAAGCTCGGCCTGTCGGGACGCAATTACGGGCGCGTCGTTTACGAAGCGCTGAAGGGCGGCCTCGACTTCGTCAAGGACGACGAGAACATCAACTCGCAGCCCTTCATGCACTGGCGCGACCGCTTCCTCTACTGCATGGAGGCCGTGAACAAGGCGTCGGCCGCCACCGGCGAGGTCAAAGGACATTATCTCAACGTCACCGCCGGCACGATGGAGGAGATGTACGAGCGCGCCGAATTCGCCAAGCAGCTTGGCTCCTGCATCGTCATGATCGACCTCGTTATCGGCTACACGGCGATCCAGTCGATGGCCAAGTGGGCGCGCCGCAACGACATGATCCTGCACCTGCACCGTGCCGGCAACTCGACCTATTCGCGCCAGAAGAACCACGGCATGAATTTCCGCGTCATCTGCAAATGGATGCGTATGGCCGGCGTCGACCACATCCATGCCGGCACGGTGGTCGGCAAGCTGGAAGGCGACCCGCTCATGATCAAGGGGTTTTATGACACGCTGCGCGAGGAGCGCACGCCGCAGAACCTCGAAACCGGGCTGTTCTTCGATCAGGAATGGGCCTCGCTCAACAAGGTGATGCCCGTCGCCTCGGGCGGTATCCATGCCGGCCAGATGCACCAGTTGATCCACTATCTCGGCGAGGATGTCATCCTGCAGTTCGGCGGTGGCACGATCGGCCATCCGGACGGTATCCAGGCAGGCGCGACGGCCAATCGCGTCGCCTTGGAAGCGATGATCCTGGCCCGCAACGAGGGGCGCGATTATTTGCGCGAAGGAACCAAGATCCTCGAACAGGCGGCCAGATGGTGCACGCCGCTGAAGGCTGCCCTGGAGACCTGGAAGGACGTCACCTTCAACTACGAGTCGACCGACACGGCCGACTTCGTGCCAACCGCAACGCCCAGCTTCTAGACGAAAGGAACCGTCGTCATGATGACCAATCCGGGAAACAAGGTCACGCAGGGACAGTTCTCGTTCCTGCCCGACCTAACCGATGAGCAGATTTCGGCGCAGATCAAATACGCGCTGAAGAACCATTGGGCGGTCAGCGTCGAGTACACGGACGATCCGCATCCGCGAAACACCTATTGGGAAATGTACGGCAACCCGATGTTCGACTTGAAAGATCCGGCGGGCATACTGCTTGAGGTCAACGCTTGCCGGAAAGCCTGTCCGAACATGTATGTGCGGGTAACCGCCTTCGATTCGACCAAGGGCTGGGAAGCCCCGCGCATGTCGTTCATTGTCAACCGGCCGCCCAGCGAACCCGGCTTCCGGCTGCTGCGCCAGGAGCGCGACGGCCGCAGCCAGGGTTATTCGATCGTGCCTTATGCGACCGACAGGCCCGAGGGCGAGCGGAGCTAGCTGAACCATGCTGAACGCGATGACCAAGGACGCTGCCGCACAGGACGCGACGGTTGATCTGCAGGCCGAGTTCGAGGCGTCCAACATCGACGAGGTCATGGACAAGCTCGACCGTGAACTCGTTGGCCTGAAGCCGGTCAAGACCCGCATCCGCGAGATCGCCGCTCTCCTCCTGGTCGACCGGCTTCGCCGCAAGTTCGGGCTGACCTCGGGCGCCCCGACGCTGCACATGAACTTTACGGGAAATCCCGGCACCGGAAAGACCACCGTGGCGCTGAGGATGGCTGAAATCCTGCATCGTCTCGGCTATGTCCGCGAAGGCCACATGGTCGCCGTGACGCGCGACGATCTCGTCGGCCAGTATGTGGGCCACACCGCGCCCAAGACCCGCGAGGTGATCAAGCGTGCCATGGGCGGCGTGCTTTTCATCGACGAGGCCTACTATCTCTACAAGCCCGAGAACGAACGCGACTACGGCCAGGAATCGATCGAAATCCTGCTGCAGTGCATGGAGAACAACCGTGACGATCTGGTTGTGATCCTTGCCGGCTACAAGAACAAGATGGACCGCTTCTTCGACAGCAATCCCGGCATGCGTTCGCGCATCGCCCATCACCTCGATTTCCCCGACTATGGCGTCAGCGAACTGAAATCGATCGCCGAGATTATGCTCGCGGAGCAGAATTATCGCCTCAGCGAGGCGGCGTCCCGTGCGCTCGAAGAGTATCTTCCGATCCGCATGAGGCTGCCGCATTTCTCCAACGCGCGTTCGGTCCGCAATGGGCTCGACCGGGCGCGGCTGCGGCAGGCCAACCGGCTTTTCGCATCGCGCAGCCGGGTGTTGACCAAAGCCGATCTTATCACCATCGAGGAATCCGACATCCGCGGCAGCCGCGTGTTCGCGGAAGGGAAACTCGAAGGCGAACCGGAGACGAAGATGCGCTGACGGGATGGAGCCGGCTGGCGCAGCGACCAACACCCGCAGACAGAATTGGAGACGACGACCATGGTCACCAGGACAATCATCGCACCCTCCGTGCTTTCCGCGGATTTCTCGCGGCTCGGCGACGAGGTCGAAGCTGTCGTGCGAGCGGGTGCCGACTGGATCCATCTCGACGTGATGGACGGCCATTTCGTGCCCAACATCACCTTCGGTCCGCCGGTGATCAAGGCGATCCGCGACCGAACGGACAAAATTTTCGACTGCCATCTGATGATCGCGCCGGCCGACCCCTATCTGGCCGCCTTCGCCGACGCGGGCTGCGACATCATCACGGTGCACGCCGAGGC
>NZ_RZOL01000289.1:0-7777 GCF_004022985.1 Mesorhizobium sp. M7A.F.Ca.ET.027.02.1.1
GTGCTGGTCGCGCGCGGCTCCTATCACGGCGCCGTGCCGTGGTGCACGCCTTCGCTCGCCGGCGTCACGGCCGAGGACCGCGCCCATATCATCCATTTCGACTACAATGACGTTGCCAGCCTCGAGGCAGCCGTCGAGCAGGCCGGCAGCGATCTTGCCGCCGTCGTCGTCACCGCTTTCCGCCACGATATCGCCCGCGACCAGGAACTGCCGACCGCCGCCTTCGCCAGACGGGCGCGCGAGCTCACCACCGCCGCCGACGCGGCGCTGATCGTCGATGATGTCAGGGCCGGCTTCCGCATCGATCTCGCCGGCAGCTGGGAACCGCTCGGCGTACGGCCGGACCTGTCCGCTTTCTCGAAGGCGATCGCCAATGGCTATCCGCTTGCCGCGATCACCGGCACCGACCGGTTTCGCGAAGCCGCGACCAAGGTCTATGTGACGGGGTCGTTCTGGTATGGCGCCGTCGCCATGGCCGCCGCGATCGCCACCATCAACACGCTGCGCGATACCGACGCGATTGCCCGCATGACCGAAGCCGGCGATAGGCTGCGCTCAGGCCTCGATGCGGCAGCGAAGAAGCATGGCCTGTCGCTTCGCCAGACCGGCCCGGTGTCGATGCCGATGGTGCTCTTCGACGGCGATGCCGAATTCAAAAAGGCCGACGCCTTCTGCTCGGCGGCCTTGCGCGAAGGCGCCTATTTCCACCCCCGGCACAACATGTTCCTGAGTGCCGCGCATACCGCAAAAGACATAGATCTCGCCCTGCAGGCTGCCGATGCCGGCATGGCCGCAGCGGCGCAGGTGGCGTGACCAGCGCCGATGTGGTGGGAAGGAACAAATCGCTCAGCCGACGGCCGACACCAGGCGGCCGTTCTGCGCCGCGCGGCGCAGTTCCTCCGGCGTGACCGCACCGTCGTTCAGCCGTTCGAGAACCTTGACCAACAGGCGTCCGCCTTCGATCATGTCCTGCTGAATGCCCTTGCGCACGCCGTTCTCGTCACGCGCCCGCAGCGCGTCGAGAATGTCGAGGTGCCGGTGGCGGCCGTCGTAGGTCGGCCTGGCGTGCGGGTATTGATAGTTCACCAGTGGTCCGTTGCGCAGCCAGATGCCCTCGATGATGGCCAGCAACTCCGGCATTTGCGCCGCCTGGTAGATCGAGTGATGGAATTCCCAATTGTCGCGGACGGCTTCGAACCAATGGCCATTGTCCTCGTTGGCAATCAGCCTGTCATGCACCTCGGCCAGACGGTCGATCTCCCGTGGCTCGATGCGCGTTGTTGCCGCCGCCCCCGCCATGCCTTCGAGATGCAGCCGGATGCTGCGCAGTTCCAGATATTGGGCCAGCGACAGCTGGGCGACGGTGATCGAACGGCCAGCCTCCATCTCCAGGCCTTTTTCGCGCACCAGCTGCATCAGCGCCTCGCGCACTGGCGTCTCAGACACCTGAAGGCTGGCCGCGAGGTCGCGGATCTTGAAGCGATGGCCCGGCCAGAAACGGCCTTCCATCATGGCGCGGCGAAGCTCCTCGTAGACGCGCGTCGTCAGATTGTCGCGCGCGATCGGCGCGATAGAAGCAGTCACATCCGCTCTCCGTTCTTGCAGTGGCGCAGGCGTCGCCTGCGTCGCGTGGGCTGTGTATATGATACCACGAATGGCCTGACCACCGACATGAGACAGGCAACTGCGAGACGGGCAGCCATGGTGCAGACGGACATGAGACGGGGCGCATGACCGCGACGCCTTCACTCCTGTTCGGCGCCATAGCCGACGATCTGACCGGCGGCACCGAGCTGGCGTCGATGCTGGTGGCGCGCGGCATTCCAACGGGATGCACGGTCGGACTGAGTGCGCCGATCCCACCAGGCAATCTTGCCCATGTGATCCTGCTCAAGACACGCGTCATCGCGGCCAGCGATGCGGTGCGCCAGGTTCTGGCGGCGGCGGACCGGCTGCTTGAAGCTGGTGCCCGGCAGATCTTCTTCAAATATTGCGCCACTTTCGATTCGACGCCTGCCGGCAACATCGGTCCTTGCGCCGAGGCGCTGCTCGAGCGCCTCGGCGGCGGCGTCACGCTGTTCACTCCGGCGCTGTGTGAGACCGGCCGCACCGTCTATCAGGGACACATGTTCGGCGGCGCCCAATTGCTGGGTGAATCGCCCAAGCGCTTCGATCCGCTGACGCCGATGACCGATTCCAATCTGGTTCGCGTGCTGCAGGCGCAGAGCAAGGGCAAGGTCGGGCTGGTGCCCTATCTCGTCGTCGATGCCGGGGCGGAGGCCATCCGCAACGCCATACGAGAGCACAGCGCGGGCGGCGAGACGCTGCTGGTCACCGACACGATCCGCGAGCGCGACCTGGTTGCGATCGCGGAAGCGACCTTCGACCTGCCGCTGATGACCGGCAATTCCTCGGTCGCCGCGCATCTGCCACCGGCCTGGCTCACGCATGGGCTGCTGAATTCAGTCGATCTCGTTACCGCCAGCCTGCCGGCCATAAACGGCCCAGCGGCGGTGCTGGCCGGCAGCGTTGCCGACCGCACCATCGAACAGCTCGAACGCTTTGCGCAAAACAATCCACTGCTGACGATCGATCTGGCCAGCGCCTTCGCCGGCGCCGATGTAGTGGCCGAAGCGCGTGCCTTCGCCCAGCGGCATTTGCCCGGCACGATGATCGCCATTGCCACGACGGCGCCGCAAGCGACGGTCGAAGCGCTGCAGCAGGCGCATGGCCGCAACGCGGTGGCGGCAAAGGCGGAAGAGATGCTGGCCGGGATTGCACACATTCTTGTGCTCGAACTCGGTGTGCGGCGGCTGGTCGTCGCCGGCGGCGAGACCGCCGGTTCGGTGGTCAAGGCGCTCGGCATCGACCGCATCGCCATGGGTGCCTATGAGGGGCCGGGACTGTCGCGTGCCACTGCCCACCTCCCCGGCCTGCCATCCGAGCCGCTGGCGCTGATGTTGAAATCGGGGAAGCTCGGCGGCCCGGATATTTTCGCCGACGTCCTGCAAGACATGACACGGGCGACCACCGCCGCGCCGGCGATCAATATATGGCCACCGGCAAAACCTGTCATGCGGCCAACCACAGGAAAAGGCATCGTGATGGACACCGAGACTGCACGCGCCAGCCTGATCACCGCGACGCAGACGCTGGACGCCAGCGGGATGAATGTCGGCACCACCGGCAACATCAGCGTGCGGACGACAAGCGGCATGATGATCACGCCGACGGGAATAGCTACAAGCGCGCTTCGGCCGGAGCAGATGGTGCCGATGCAACTCGATGGCAGCTGGGAGGGAGCGTTCCGGCCGTCGAGCGAATGGGAAATGCACGCCGAGATCTACAAGGCTTTCCCCGAGGCCGGTGCCGTCGTGCATGCCCATCCCGATCATTGCGTGGCGCTATCGTGCCTGCGCGAGGGACTGCCGCTGTTCCATTACATGGTCGCGGGTTTCGGTGGCGATGATGTGCGCTGTTCGGACTATGCGCTGTTCGCGTCAAGCGAACTGGCCAAGGTTGCCGTCGCAGCGCTCAAGGACAGGTCGGCCTGCCTGCTCGCCAATCATGGCATGGTCGCTTTCGGCGGCGATCTCGACACGGCGCTCGTCCGCACCATCAAGCTCGAGACCTTGGCGCGGCAATACCTTTTGGCGCGCAGCGCCGGCACACCGGCGATCATCGAGGGCACCGAGCTTGCCGCCATTCGCGGGCGGTACAAGAATTACGGCCAGCAGAAGTAGCTGGCCGAGCAATTCCGGGAACGGCTCTTCGCGCTCTTGAAGTGAAGAACCACTCAGTCGACCCGCAAATGCGAGACGAGGACTGCCACGTTCCGTGGAAAATCAGGCGAGGACAGGCTCGGCGGTCGGCGTATAGACGCCGACAGCCCCGGAGCCGATCAGTTGGTCGATGGTCTCGGCGCTGTAGCCGAGCACGTCGGCCAGCACGGCAGCTGTGTCCTGGCCCAGCATCGGCGGCGCGGTAAAGTCGGCGGTCAGCTGCGCGGCAAGTCCCTGTGCCGGGCGCACCATGGCGACGGAGCCGAGATGCGGATGCGGCAAGGTCTGGACGAGGCCACGCTCACGCACATTGGGACTGTCGAAGACTTCCGGTATCGATTTTACGGTGCCGGCCGGCACGCTGGCGGCGGCGCAGGTTGCCATCCAGTGGTCGCGTGGCTTGGTCTTGAAGGCAGCCGCCAATTCGGGGATCAAAGCCTCGCGGTTGGTGGCACGCGCGCCTGCCTTGATGAAGCGCGCATCCCCAGCCAGATGTGGCAGATCAAGGACCTTCTCGCACAGCGCCGCGAACTGGCGGTCATTGCCGACGGCCAGCGCGAAGCCGCCATCGGAGGCCTCGAATATCTGATAGGGGACAACCGTCGGATGCGCATTGCCGTAGCGGGCGACCTCGCGGCCGGTGTTGAGATAACCGCTGCCGACATTGATCAGCAGGCTGAGCGCGCAGTCGATCAGCGACAGGTCGAGGAACTGGCCCTTGCCGGTCGTCGCGCGCTCGTAAAGCGCTGCCAGGATCGACTGCGTCGCGACCATGCCGCAGACGATGTCGGTGATGGCGACGCCGACACGCATCGGCTCGCCATTGCTCTCGCCAGTGATGGCCATCAGGCCGCTTTCGGCCTGCATGACGAAATCATAGCCGGGCCGTCCGGCATCGGGCCCGGTCTGGCCGTAGCCGGAGATCGAGCAGTAGATCAGCCGCGGGTTTGACGCGCTGAGTTCCTTGAAGCCGACGCCGAGGCGCTCGGCGGTGCCGGAGCGGAAATTCTCGACGACGATGTCGGCCTTCGCCGCCAGCTTGCGCACGATCGACAGCCCCTGCGGACTCTTCATGTCGAGCGCGATGCTTTGCTTGCCGCGATTGGCGCAGAGATAGTAGGTCGAGACACCCTTGTAGCTCGGCACCGACCACGCCCTGGTGTCGTCGCCACCGTCGATGTTCTCGATCTTCCAGACCTCGGCGCCGAGATCGGCAAGGCTCATCGTTGCCCATGGACCGGCGAGCACGCGGGAAAGATCGAGAACCTTGATGCCTTCGAGCGGCAGGCGCGCGGGTCCTGCCGTACCGGCATTCTCGGAATGGTCCTCAGTCACGATCAAAATTCCTTCGCGGATGAATTCGGCAGGCCAATCACACAGTCTTGAACGTGTTGACCGGCTCCGGAAAATGACAGGCGACGCGATGCGAACCGCCAGCCGGATCGAGCGGTGGTTCGACGGCAGCGCAGATCGCCTGCGCCTTGAAGCAGCGCGTGCGGAAGCGGCAGCCGGATGGTGGGTTGAGCGGGCTCGGCACGTCACCGGTCAGTACGATGCGCTCGCGCTTGCGCTCCTTCTCGGGATTGGCGAGCGGCACCGCCGACAGCAGCGCCTGCGTGTAGGGATGCAGCGCCCTCGAATAGAGTTCGGCCGCGGGTGCGATCTCTACGATCTTGCCGAGATACATCACCGCGACCTGGTGCGAGATGTGGCGCACGACCGAAAGATCATGTGCGATGAACAGATAGGATGTGCCGAAAGACTGCTGGATATCCCTGAGCAAATTGAGCACGCCAGCCTGCACCGAAACATCGAGCGCCGAAACCGGTTCGTCGAGGATCACCACTTGCGGGTTGAGCGCTAGCGCGCGGGCGATGACCACGCGCTGGCGCTGGCCGCCGGACAGTTCATGCGGATAGCGCTTGCCGTGATCGGGATTGAGCCGCACGAGTTCGAGCAATTCGGCGACGCGCGCCCGGCGGTCGGCCGCCGACATGTCGCTCATGCGCAAAGGCTCGGCGATGTTGTCGGCGATGCGCATGCGCGGATGCAGCGACCCGTACGGATCCTGGAAGACCAGCTGGATGTAGCGCCGCATCAGGCGCATGTCTTCGTGGTTGAGGGCGAGCAGGTTCTGGCCACGGAACCAGCTTTCGCCGCTGGTCGGCTCGATCAGCCGCATCAGGCAGCGTCCGAGGGTCGACTTGCCGCAACCGGATTCGCCGACGAGGCCCAGCGTTCGCCCGGCGCCAAGTCAAAGGACACATCGGCCACCGCACGCACATGGGCAACCGCGCGGTCGAAGACGAGGCCGCCGCGAACCGGAAAATCCTTGACAAGATGGCGTACGGAAAGCGCTGCCGCCGGCTTGGTTTCGACTTGAATTTGCTCCACTGCGCTCATGGGGCCATGCTTCCACTGTCCAGTTCTGCCGCCGCCAGCGCAGCACTATGGAAGGGCGGCAAGGTCGTCGCGAAATGGCAGGCCGAGAAGCGGCCGCCTATGTCGTGCAAAGGCGGATCCTCGGTCCTGCAGCGTGCCTCGGCATAGATGCAGCGCGGATGGAAGGCGCAGCCGCCCGGCAAGCGCCCAAGTGCGGGTGGCGAGCCATCGATCGAAAACAGCCGCTCGCGGCTTTCCTCGAGATTGGGGATCGAGGCAATGAGGCCGCGCGTATAAGGATGGCGCGGGTCGGCGAACAGCTCGGACACGCCAGCCTGTTCGACGACGCGGCCGGAATAGACGACCGCGACGCGGTCGGCATGACCGGCGACAACGCCGAGATCATGGGTAATCAGCACCAGGCCAAGGCCGAGCCGCTCCTGCAACGAACGCAGCACTGCCAAAATCTGCGCCTGCACCGTGACATCGAGCGCCGTGGTCGGTTCGTCGGCGATTAGCAAATCGGGATCGTTGGCGACGGCCATGGCGATGACCGCGCGCTGGCGCATGCCGCCGGAGAATTCGTGTGGATACTGGTTGACCCGGCGTTCGGGCTGCGGGATCGCCACCAGATGGAGCAATTCCACCGCGCGCGCCATGGCCTGCTTGCGGGTGACGCGCTGATGCAGCCTGACCGCCTCGGCGATCTGGGCGCCGACAGTCATCACCGGATTCAACGAGGACAGCGGGTCTTGGAAGATCATGGCGATGCGCGCGCCCCTGATCTTGCGCATTTCGCGTGACGATTTGCCGACCAGTTCGTCGCCGTTGAAGCGGACCGAACCGGTGACGACCGCGTTCTTCGACGTCAGGCCGAGCGCGGCGAGCATGCCGACGGACTTGCCCGAGCCGGACTCCCCGACAATGCCGACCACTTCGCCCTTGGCGAGGTCGAGGTCGATGCCGCGCACCGCTTCGAACTGATCGCCTGCCCGCCGGAAGCCTACCCGCAGGCCGCGTATGGACAGCAGCGGCTCACCTTTGCCCGCCTTGTCGACTGCACCCGGCGGCGCTGTAGATATCTGTGCGCTCATCGCTTAATCCGACCTTGGATCGAGAATGTCGCGCAAGCCGTCGCCGATGAAGTTGAAGCCGAGCACGATGGTGAGGATGGCGACGCCCGGACCGAAGGCGATCCACCATTGGTAGAAATGGACGGCGCCATCCGAGATCATCGACCCCCATTCGGGGGTCGGCGGCGTGGCGCCGAGTCCGATGAAGCTGAGCGACGCGGCAAGCAGCACGACCTGGCCAAGATCCATGGTCGCGCTGATCAGCACTGGGGTCCAGCAAAGCGGCAATATGTGCGTGAACAGCACGCGGCGCGGCCTGGCGCCGGCGGCGATCGCCGCCTCGACATGCTCACGCTCCTTCACCTCCAGCACCTGCGCCCGCATCAGCCGGGCATAGACCGGCCACCAGACCAGAACCATGGCGATGGCGGCATTGCCGAGGCCCGGCCCAAGCGACGCCGCGACGGCCATAGCCAGCAGCATCGGCGGGAAGGACAGAGTGACGTCGACAAGCCGCATGATCGCCGCACCGGTCAGCCC
>NZ_RZOL01000028.1:0-30258 GCF_004022985.1 Mesorhizobium sp. M7A.F.Ca.ET.027.02.1.1
GATCTCCTCGGCTCCGGTCTCCTTGATCGTGGCGGTCAACTCATCCCAGTCGGCATGATCGGAGATGATCAGCGGCAGCTCGACGCCGCCTTGCTTGGCGCGCTGGCGAATGCGCATCCAGCCCGACGCGAAGCACGAGATCGGATCGGGAAAACGCCGCGCCCAGCGGTCGGCGAAGGCCGATGGCGGGCCGACGACGATGGCGCCGGTAAAATCATCCTTGCCGCCGCTTTCGACGGTCGCCGGTTCGAGGGTGCCGAGATCGATGCCTTGGCTCTGGTAGTACTCACTGAGTTTGGCCAGCGCGCCATGGATGTAGAGCGGCCTGTCGTAGCCGGCGTCGCGCAACAGCCGCATCACCCTTTGCGCCTTGCCCAGCGCATAGGCGCCGACCAGATGCGAGCGCTCGGGGAACTGCGCCGCCGATTTCAGCAAGCGAGCGATTTCTTCGGTGTCGGGCGGATGGCGAAACACCGGCAGGCCGAAGGTCGCTTCGGTGATGAACACATCGCACGGGATCGGCTCGAATGGCGCGCAGGTCGCGTCCCTCTGCCGCTTGTAGTCACCGGAAGCGACGATGCGCGTGTCCTGATGCTCGACCAATATCTGCGCCGAGCCCAGCACATGGCCGGCTGGATGGAAGCTGACGCTGATGCCATTGAGTGCAATCGTCTCGCCGAGCTGTGCCGCTTGCGTTGTTCCCGCGAAATCCTCGCCGTAGCGCAGGCCCATAATGTCGAGCGTCTGCCGCGTCGCCAGCACCGAGCGGTGGCCGGAACGCGCGTGATCGGAATGGCCATGCGTGATCAGTGCCCGGTTGACCGGCCGGACCGGGTCGATGAAGAAATCGCCCGGCGGGCAATAGAGGCCTTCAGGCCGGGGATGAAGCAGGTCGCTGGCGCGCATGATCTCCAAGATAGGATATAATTCCGCGGCGGGAAGCCTGTTGTAAGTCACTGCTGACTCCGGCATAGAGCACCGCCGGCTCGATCCGCCGGCAGGATCCATCGTCATGAAACCGCTTCAGGCCTCGTCCGGCGACTTGAACGCCGATCGCCGTGCCGATTATGCCGAGATGCTGCACGCGGATGGCGATCATGCGGCGGCGGCGGAATTGCTGCTCGGCGCCCTGGAAATGACACCGCTATGGGCGATGGGCTGGTTTCGCCTCGGCGAGATGCAGCAGGCGGCGGGCGCGGCGGAGTTGGCCGCGCAGGCCTGGACGATGTCGCTGCAACTCGATCCATCGGATCGTCAAGGCGCTGCACTGAACCTGCAATTGATCGGCAAGGCGCCGGCGCCCGACGCGCTCCCCAGCGCCTTCGTCGAGACCTTGTTCGACCACTATGCCGAGAGCTTCGATGAGTCCCTGGTCGGCAGGCTGAGTTACCGCCTGCCTGAAATGCTCGACCAGGCCATTCGAGCGGCAAGGCCGGGACGCTTCCCGCTCGCTCTGGATCTCGGCTGCGGCACCGGCCTGATGGGGCAGAGGCTGCGGCCGATCGTCGACCGGCTGGAGGGGTATGACATTTCGGCCAAAATGCTGAGAAAGGCGCGGACCAAGGGCGTCTACGATTTCCTCGACAAGGCCGATCTGCGGGATTTTCCCTATGCCGGTCCGAAAGCCTATCTGGTGACGGTGGCCGATGTTTTCATCTATGTCGGCGCGCTGGACGGCGTGGTGAAGACGATTGCCGGCTTGCTGGCCACGGATGGCCTGTTCGCGTTTTCCGTCGAGACGCTGGCTGGCGATGGCGATTTCGTGCTGCTGCCGTCGCGCCGCTATGCGCATGCGCAACACTATGTGCGCGACGTCCTGGCCGCCAACGGGCTTTCGGTCCTGTCACTGGAGCCAACCGTCATCCGGCAGGATCGTGGGGAACACGTCAACGGGTTGGTCGTTGTGGCCAAGGCTCCGAACTCAGCTCAGCAAAAGAGCTGACGACAGCCAGTTCGGCGGTGTCGGTAGCTTTTTGCCGGGCAGCGTGATAGGAATTTTTTCTTGAAACCCTGCCCTCAGCTATGGTACATTTTCGCCCATGGTGCTGATTTGCGCCAGTGACCCGCCGCGCAGGCGGGTTTTTCGTTTGATGCTCCGTCAGCCACGCGCCGGCGGAGGGGCGGCCTCGCCGCATCGCAAACAATCTTGCTGTGAAAAAGTCCGATTTGCATGCGCGACTGATATTTGCGATCTGCTCGAGTCAGGGCTGGATATCAGGAGGAGCATAGTCGATGCGCTGGAACATGATGATCTTGGCCTCTTGCCTGCTGACCACCGGCTGTGTCGGCGGCACGTCGATGTCGGAACAGCAGGATGCGAACGTCCAGTCCTCCCTGCAATACGACACCGTGCCGTGCGATCAGTTGCTGGCGCAGCGCAACGGCTTGGCGCAGCAATACAACCTTCCGGCGAAGGCCAAGCCGACATTCTCCAACCCGGCGATGGGCTTCGGCCCGTTCACGCCTGACATGCGCTCCAAAGCCAAGCGCGATACCGACAAGGCGAGCGGTGAGATCGATGCCATGAACCGGTCGATCGATCGACGCGACTGCGGCCAGCCAGACAAGCAGAAGAAGCTCGCTCTGCCTGGCTAATACCCCGCCTTGCGGTCCACCAGATTGTCCAGCTTTTCACCGCGTTCGAAGGCGTCCATCTGGCGCAGCATGATCGGCGCCAGATGCACCGGGTCGGAGGTCGCTGCCGCGTGCGGCGTCACGAACACTTTTGGATGCCCCCACAGCGGACTGGTCTTCGGCAGCGGTTCGACCTCGAACACGTCGAGGCTCGCCTCCTTCAATGTGCCGTCATCCAGCGCCCGCAAGACGTCGGCATCCTTCTGCAGACGGCCACGCCCGGCATTGATCAGCACCGAACCGCCGAGGCCGTTCCGTTTCCGCAATTCCTTCAGCACGCCGTAGTTGATAATGCCCTTGGTCTCCGGCGTCAGCGGCAAAAGCACCACCAGGATGTCGGTGGCCTTGAGGAAAGGGATCAGTCCAGCCTCGCCGGAATAGGTCGCGACGCCTTCCATGACCTTGTCGGTGCGCGACCAGCCATTGACGGCAAAGCCGAGCGACAAAAGCACCGAGGCCGCGGCGCGGCCGAGACTGCCGAGGCCCATGATGCCGACCGAAATGTCACCGGCAGGCCTCTGCTGCGGCTCGTGCCAGATCTTCTTCGGCTGCTGCGACCGGTAGAGCAGGCCCTGGCGGTGATGATCGAGAACCCGCCAGACGACATATTCGGTCATGTACTGGGTGAGATTGTCGGCGACGACCTTGACGATCGGCACATCGGGCAGGCCGGGATCGGCGAAGATATGATCGACGCCGGCGCCGATCGAAAAGATGGCGCGCAGATTGGGCAGCGACGACAACAGGTTCGGCTTCTGCTTCCACACCACGGCATAGGTGATCGACGGGTCGCTGGCGCCGTCGGGCTCCAGCACCACCTCGCGCTCGGCCGACAGGAGCTCGCGCCAGCGCTGCGGATGAAAGCCGGTGACGGCAAGCAGGATACGGCCTTTTTCCATTGCGGTCTTTTAGTCCCTCTCTACGCAAATCACTCGCTGACGATGCCGACCGGTGCCGTCTCGATCTTGAAGGCGGCCGAGATCAGCGCCCGAGTATAGTCGGTTTGCGGATTTTCAAAAATCTGCTGGGAAGGACCGGCTTCGACGATCCGGCCATTGCGCATGACGATGACGTCGTTGGCGAGCGCCCGGATGACTTTCAAATCATGGCTGATGAAGAGATAGGCGAGGTCGTGCTTGGCCTGCAGGCTGCGCAGCAGATCGACGACCTGCGCCTGCACGCTCATGTCGAGTGCCGATGTCGGCTCGTCCAGCATGACGAAGCGCGGGTTGAGCACCATGGCGCGTGCGATGGCAACGCGCTGGCGCTGGCCGCCGGAAAACTCGTGCGGATAGCGGTTGCGTGTCGCCGGATCGAGCCCGACCTCCTTCAGCACGGCGGCCACCTTGTCGTCGCGCTCGTCGGGCGACAGCTTCGGCTCGTGGATCTTGAGGCCTTCTTCGATGATCTCTGCGATCGACATGCGCGGGCTGAGCGAGCCGAACGGATCCTGGAAGACGATCTGCAATTCGCGCCTGAGCGGCCGCATGGCGTTGAAAGTCAGCTGGTTGATGTCGCGACCATTGAACTGGATCGTTCCGGTCGACGAGATCATTCTTGCCAGCGCCAGGCCGAGCGTCGTCTTGCCGGAGCCGGATTCGCCGACCACGCCCAGCGTCTGGCCGGCGCGCACGGTGACATCGATGCCGTCGACGGCCTTCACATTGTCGACGGTGCGGCGGAAGAAGCCCTGCTTGATCGGAAACCAGACCTTTATGTCCTTGCCGGTCATGACAGGCTTGGCATCGGCATTGGCGGCCGGCGGCTTGCCTTTTGGCTCGGCCGCCAGCAGATGCCGCGTATAGGCATGCTGCGGATTGGCAAAGATCTCCTTGGTCGGCCCGGTCTCGACGATCTTGCCCTTGGTCATCACGCAGACACGGTCGGCAATCTTGCGCACGATGCCGAGATCATGGGTGATGAACAGCATCGACATGCCCTTGCGGCTCTTCAAGCCGGCCAGCAGTTCGAGGATCTGCGCCTGTACGGTGACGTCGAGCGCCGTCGTCGGCTCGTCGGCGATCAGAAGTTCGGGCTCATTGGCCAGCGCCATGGCGATCATCACGCGCTGACGCTGGCCGCCGGACAACTGGTGTGGATAGGCATCGAGGCGCTTATGCGGATCGCGGATGCCGACCTCGTTGAGCAAGGCCAGCGTGCGTTCCTTGGCCGGGCGGTCGGCCATGCCCTGATGCAGCTTCAGGATCTCGACGATCTGCTGCTCGATCGTGTGCAGCGGATTGAGCGAAGTCATCGGCTCCTGGAAGATCATGGTGATCTTGTTGCCGCGCACCTGCCGCAACTGCTTCTCGCTCATCGCCAGCAGGTCGGCGCCCTGGAACAGGATCTTTCCCGAGGGATGGCTGGCGCTTGGATAAGGCAACAGCTTCAGCACCGAAAGCGCCGAGACCGATTTGCCGGAACCGGATTCGCCGACCAGCGCCACCGTCTCGCCCTTGGCGATGTCGAACGAGATGTGGTCGACCGCCGTCGACTGGCCGCCGCCCTGGCTGAAGGCGACGCTGAGGTCCTGTACGCTGAGCAAGGGGGCTTCGCTCATCTGAACGTCTTGCGCGGATCGAAGGCGTCGCGCGTCGCCTCGCCGACGAAGACCAGCAGCGACAGCATTAGCGAGATGACGACGAAGCCGGAGATGCCGAGCCACGGCGCATTGAGGTTCCGCTGCGCCTGCTTGAGCAGTTCGCCGAGCGAGGCGGAGCCGGGCGGCAGGCCAAAGCCGAGGTAGTCGAGCGAGGTCAGCGTCGAGATCGAGCCTGAGAGCAGGAAGGGCATGAAGGTCAATGTCGCCACCATGGCGTTGGGCAGCAGGTGCCGGAACATGATGGTGCGGTTGGGCACGCCGAGCGCCCGGGCCGCGTTGACATATTCGAAATTGCGGGCGCGCAGGAACTCGGCCCGCACCACACCGACCAGCGCCACCCACGAGAACAGCAGCATCAGGCCGAGCAGGATGAAGAAGCCCGGCGGCAGGATGGCGGCGACGATGAGCAGGAGATAGAGCACCGGGATGGCGGACCAGATCTCGATGAAACGCTGGAACAAGAGATCCGTCCAGCCGCCAAAATAGCCTTGCACGGCGCCGGCCGCGACGCCGATCAAGGCCGATCCGGCGGTCAGGATCAGGCCGAACAGCACCGAAATGCGGAAGCCGTAGATGACGCGCGCCAGCACGTCGCGCGCCTGGTCGTCGGTGCCGAGCCAATTCCAGTTGCCGACCATGCAGGCCGGGTCGGCGGCACCCTTCGGATACTGGTTGCAGCGCTTCGTGGCGTCATACTGCCACGACGGCCTGGCCGGCGCTGCTTCCGGAATGGCGTTGTTGACGGTCTGATAGGAGTAGCGCACCGGTGGCCAGATCATCCAGCCATTGGCGTTGATCTCGTCCTGGATGACCGGGTCGCGATAATCGGTGACGGCATAGAAACCGCCGAATTTTTCCTCGGGGTAGGCGACTAGCACCGGAAACAGGATCTCGCCCTTGTAGGAGGCGATGATCGGCTTGTCGTTGGCGATGAACTCGGAAAACAGCGACAGCACGAACAGGACGAGGAAGATCCACAGCGACCAGTAGCCGCGCCGGTTGGCTCTGAAGTTCTGCAGGCGCCGCTTGTTGAGCGGCGACAGAAACGGCCGCTTGATCCGCGCGGGTGCCGCGTCCACGGGGACTGTAGTCTCCGACATCAGACGTCTCTCCGCTCGAAATCGATGCGCGGATCGACCCAGGTGTAGAGCAGGTCGGACAAGAGACCGACGAACAGCCCCAGCAGCGAGAAGATGTAAAGATTGGCGAACACCACGGGGTAGTCGCGCTCGACCACCGACCGGAAGCCGAGCAGGCCGAGGCCATCGAGGGAGAAGATGTTCTCGATCAGCAGCGAGCCGGTGAAGAAGGCCGAGATGAAGGCGCCAGGAAAGCCGGCGATGACGATCAGCATGGCGTTGCGGAAGACATGGCCGTAGAGCACCTGCCGTTCCGACAGACCCTTGGCCCGCGCCGTCACAACATACTGTTTGCGGATTTCTTCGAGGAACGAGTTCTTGGTCAGCAGCGTCGTGGTGGCGAAGGCCGACAGCACCAGCGCGGTCAGCGGCAAGGTCATGTGCCAGAAATAGTCGACGATCTTTCCCCACCAGGACAATTGATCCCAATTGTCCGAGGTGAGGCCGCGCAACGGAAACCAGTCCCAGAAAGACCCGCCGGCAAACAGCACCATCAGCATGATGCCGAACAGGAAGCCCGGAATGGCATAGCCGACAATGACGACGCCGCTGGTCCAGACGTCGAAGGGAGTGCCGTCCTTGACCGCCTTGCGGATGCCGAGCGGGATCGAGATCAGGTAGGACAAAAGCGTGATCCACAGTCCGATCGAGATCGACACCGGCATTTTTTCCAGGATCAGGTCGAGCACCGAAATGTCGCGGAAATAGCTGTCGCCGAAATCGAAGCGGGCATAGTTCCACAGCATCATGCCGAAGCGCTCGAGCGGCGGTTTGTCGAAGCCGAACTGCTTTTCCAGCTTCTTGATGAATTCCGGATCGAGCCCCTGCGCCCCGCGATATTTCGAACTGACGTCACCGGCGACATCCAGGTTGCCCCCAGCACCCGCGTCGCCGCCACCGCCGCCGAGGCGGTCGCTGCCGCCCTGATTGGTCAGCCTGGCGATGACCTGCTCGACCGGACCGCCGGGGGCGAACTGGATGACGGCGAAGGATATCGCCATGATGCCGAACAGCGTCGGGATCATCAAAAGGATGCGGCGCAGGATATAGGCGCCCATCAGGCCTTCTGCCCTCGTTGAGCGAACATCTCAGCCTTTGCCAATTCTTGCCGCCTTGCCCTTATCGAACCACCACAGCGTCTCGACCGGAAAGCCGAAATCGGGCTTCTGTTCGACAAAGCCGAACATGTCCCAATAGGCGACGCGGTGATTCGCCAGATAGTATGTTGGAATCCAGTCCAGCCGCGCGCGCAAGACCCGGTCGAGCGCTCTGAGCGCCGTGACGAGTTCTATACGGTCTTTCGCCTTGCCGGCTGCCGCGATCAGGGCGTCGATGGCCTTGCTTTCCGTGCCCGGATAGTTGCGCTGCCCCGGGATTTTCGCCATTCGGGAATCATAGAGCATCTGCAGGCTGTCGTCAGTCGGCGTCGCCCCGATCGACCAATGCAGCAAGGCAAGATCGAAGTCGTAATTGCTGTGCCGCTGCTCATACTGCGCCGAATCGATTTGCCGGATCGATGCGTCGATCCCGATCGCCTTCATATTCTCGGACCACGGGGTGTAGATGCGAACGATGCCGTCGTCCTCCGCCAGCATTTCGACCCGCAGCCGCTCACCCTTGTCGTTGACGACAAAACTGCCATCGCGCTTCCAGCCGGCCTGCGCAAGCAATCTCGAAGCCTCGCCCAGCAGCTTGCGGTCATGGCCCGAACCGTCGGAAAGGGGCTGCGTCACCGCTTCACCGAAAACCTCTGGCGGCAATTCGGCCCGGAACGGCTCCAGCAGGGCCAATTCCTCAGGCGAGGGCAGGCCTTCGGCCTTGTAATCCGACCGTTCGAAGTTCGATTGAGAACGCTCGTAGGAGCCGTAAAACAGCGCCCGCTTCATCCATTCGAAATCGAAGCACCTGGCGATCGCCCGCCGCACCCGCTCATCGCGGAATTGCGGACGACGCTGGTTCAGTGCGACGCTCTGCATGTCCGGCGTCTTCTCACCGGGAAATTCCCGTTTGACGACCTTGCCGTCCTTCAGCGCCGGAAAGTCGTATCCGGTCGCCCATACCCGCGAGGTGAATTCCTCGCGGAAATGCGTGTCGCCTTTCTTGAAGGCTTCGAACGCCGCCTGCCGGTCAAGATAGAAGTCGATGCGGATGCGGTCGAAATTGTAGAGGCCGCGGTTCACTGGCAGATCGCGGCCCCAATAGTCGGCCACGCGGTCATATTCGACAGTCTGTCCGGCCGCCACGCGTCCAATCTTGTAGGGACCCGAGCCAAGCGGCGGTGTCATGGTCGAGGCATCGAAATCATTGGCCGTATAAAAGGCCTTGGAGACGATCGGCATCCCCACGATCGCCAGGATGTTTTGCGCTGACTGTTCGCCGTTGAAAGTGAGGTTGACGGTGGCGGGATCGACCGCAACCGCGTCGGTCATGTACCGCAACGCCTGGGAAAGGTTCGGATGGCCCTTGTCCTTATAAAGCTTCAGCGCGAAGACAACGTCGTCCGCGGTCAGCGGCGAGCCGTCATGAAAACGCGCTTGCGGTCGCAGGGCGAAGCGGAAACCGTTGCGGTCTGGCGACAGGGTAACGGTTTCGGCGAGCAGGCCGTAGGCCGCATCCGGCTCATCGAGCGCGCTTGTCATCAGGGAATCGAAACAGAGTTCGGCGCGCGGCGGAGCCTCTCCCTTCAACACCAGGAAATTCAGGGTGTTGAAGGTCAGGAAGCTCTGATTGAGGGTCGAGTTCGGCGGCGCGAAATTCATCTGGCCGCCCTTTGGGGCGTCAGGATTGACGTAGTCGAAATGCGCGAAATCGGGTTTGTATTTGAGGTCGCCGAAGGCCGACAGGCCGTGCAGCTTGGTGCCGGTCGCAGTGTCGGCGAAGGCCTTGCCGGGCAGCAAGGCGGCGGCTGCCGCGGCACTGCCCAGGGCCAGGAAGTCGCGGCGGGGAAGGGCCGCCATCAATTGCCACCCTTGTACTTGGCCGCCAGCGCGTTCTCCTTGTCCGGGTCGATCCACCAGGAATCGATGTCGGCTCCGGCATAGGCAGGCTGCTTGTCGGGGAATTTGAACTTGTCCCAATAGGCCAGCCACACCGCCGACCGGTAATATTGGGGAACCACGTAGAAGTTCCACAGCAGGATGCGGTCGAGCGCATGGGTGGCGGCGACGAGATCGTCGCGATCGGTCGCGAAGATAATGCGATCGACCAGCGCGTCGACGGTCGGGTCCTTGATGCCCATCAGATTGCGCGAACCGGGCGAGTCGGCAGCTTTCGAGCTCCAGAAGTCGCGCTGCTCGTTGCCCGGCGATTCCGACTGCTGCAGCATCCCGGTAACGACATCGAAATCGAAATTGTTGACGCGGTTGATGTACTGCGTCTGGTCGATGATGCGCAAAGTGGCGTCGACGCCGATCTTGCGCAGATTGGCGATGTAGGGGCTGGCGATGACCTGGTCGGTGTCGTTCCAACCGAGGATTTCAAACTTGAACGGCGCGCCGGTCTTGGCATTGACCATCTTGCCGCCCTTGATCACCCAGCCCGCCTTGGCGAAGAGATCGACCGCCTGTTCCAGGTACTTCCGTTCCGCCTGCGGTGAATCATAAACCGGCAGCTTGAATTCCTGGGTGAAAAGTTCGGGCGGCAGCTTGTCTCGGTATTTTTCCAGGATTTCCAGTTCCTTGCCCTGCGGCAACCCGTTCGAGGCCAGTTCGGTGCCTTGGAAATAGCTCGACGTGCGGGTGTTGAAGCCGAAGAACAGTGTGCGGTTCATGCTCTCGAAATCGAACGGAATGGTCAGCGCTTCACGCACCAGCCGGTCCTGGAACAGCGGCCGCCGCTGGTTGAGGACGAAGCCCTGCATCGGTTCCGGCGCCTGGGTCTGGAAATCCTTCTTGATGACATCGCCGGCTTGGAATGCCGGGAAATTGTAAGCCGTCGCCCATTTGCGCGAACTGTATTCGCGGTTGATGTCTTCCAGCCCACCCTTGGTGAAGGCGAGCCAGGCAGCGTTGTCGTCCAGGATATAGGTGTAGCGTCGGGTGTCGAAGTTCTCACGGCCGATCTTCACCGGCAGCTTGGCCGCCCAATAGTCCGGCACACGCTGCCAGATGATTTCCGAGCCCGGCTTGAAGCTGGCGATCTTGTAGGCGGCTGAACCGAGCGGAATTTCCAGCGTCGGCTTGGTTACGTCTCGCTTCTTGCCGTTGGCATCGGTGCCTTCCCACCAATGTTTCGGCAGCACGGCAAGGTCGCCGATGATCTTGGGCAGTTCGCGATTGCCCTTCTGGTTGAAATGAAACTCCACCTCGCGATCCGAAATCGCCACCGCATCGGTGACATTCTCAAAATAGCGGCTGTACTGCGGGCTGTTGGCCTTCAGCACATGAAACGACCAGATCACGTCATCGACGGTGATCGGCTGGCCGTCATGCCATTTGGCGCGCGGATCGAGCCGGTAGGTCGCGGAGGAATAATCATCAGGATATTTGTAGGCATCGGCGATCAGTGGATGGCTGGTGCTGCCTTCATCGGTCGCCTGCTCCATCAGCGTGTCGTAGAGCAGGCCGCCGCCAAACCCGACGAGGCCGGCGGCCGGTGATCCCTGGACGACGTAGGGATTGAAGCTGTCGAATGTACCTGGCACCACCGAATTCAGCGTGCCGCCCTTGGGCGCGTTCGGGTTGACGTAGTCGTAGTGCTGGAAATTGGCGCCGTATTTGGACTCGCCGATCAGCGATGAGGTGGTGCGCCATTCGTCGGCGCGGGCAGCCTGCAAGCCCGCCGCCAGAAGGGCTGCCGCCAGCAACGACTTGAGAAGCGTTCGGCCAACCGTCATGCACTATCCTCTTCGCAATGCCCGTTCATGGCAATCTAGATGATTTGGCGCTCGTGAAAACCGCCATGCGCGGCTTTGTCGCCGCCTATGCGGTTTTCCCAACAAAAAAGCCGGGCTGAACCCGGCTTTTTCAAGGTCGTCGAGATGATATCTGGCTATTGGGCAGGCGCCGGTGCCGGTGCGGCCGGAGCCGGGGCGGCGGGAGCGGCCGGCGCGGCACCCTCAGCCGGCTTTGCCGGAGCGGCTGCATCGGCGGGCGCGCCTGCATCGGCGGCTGCACCCGGTGCCGGCAGCGGCTTGGGATTGTCCGACAGCGTGCGCAGATAGGCGATAACGTTGGCGCGGTCTTCTTCCTTCGGCAGGCCGGCAAAGCCCATCGCTGTGCCTTTCACGTCCTTCTTGGGCGACGTGATGAAGTGGTTGAGGTTGTCGTAGGTCCACTTCTCTGTGCCGCCCTTGGAATATTCCTTCATCCCCGCCGAATATGCGAAGCCCTCGTGAGAGGCGACCGGACGGTCGACGATGTCCCACAGGTCGGGGCCGACTTTGTTCGGACCGCCTTTTTCGCCGGAATGGCAGGCCTGGCACTTCTTGAAGATGGCAGCGCCTTGTTCGACACTTGCGTTGGCCAGAAGATCTGCGATCGGCTTTTCGGCTGCTGCAGGAGCGGCCGGGCCGCCCTCGGCGGGCTCGGCGGCCTCGATGGCGAAACCGGGCTTTTCCGGCGCCGGCGAGGCAAACAGCGCGTCCGACACAATACCGACCGAGAAGACGACGAAAACGGTTCCGAGCAATCCGGCGAGCAGTTTGTTGACTTCGTTGGAATCCATACGCCCCTTGCTCCCTTTTCCGGCGGACAGAACCGTCCACTCCGTCCGTCGGTATCGTGACCCGTCCTGCCAGGGCGGTCAAATCGGGCGGAAACTAGGTCTTTTGCTGCGGCGTTGCAACACCTATAAGGGCGCTTCCAGTGAGACCTTTTGCCACTTTCCCTGTCCTCTTTCGAGACGCCTTGCACCCGAAATGTCCACGCTGATCCTGATCCCGGCCCGCATGGCTTCGACCCGCCTGCCGGGCAAGCCGCTGGCCGACATCGCAGGCGCCCCGATGATCGTCCATGTCGCCCGCCGTGCCGCCGAAGCCGGCCTTGGACGGGTGGTGGTGGCGACCGACACGCAAAGCGTGGCGCAGGCGGTGCGCGCGCACGGTTTCGAGGCCGTGATGACGCGCATGGATCACGAATCCGGCTCCGACCGGATCCACGAGGCGCTGATCGCGCTCGACCCCGGGCGCAAGGTCGAAACCATCGTCAATGTGCAGGGCGACCTGCCGACGATCGATCCCGCGATCATCGCCGCGTCGCTCAGGCCGTTCGAGGACGGGGCGGTGGACATCGCCACGCTCGGCGTCGAGATCGTCCGTGACGAGGAAAAGACCAACCCCAATGTCGTCAAGATCGTCGGCTCGCCGCTCTCGGGCAGCAGGCTGAGGGCGCTCTATTTCACCCGTGCCACGGCGCCTTGGGGCGAGGGGCCGCTCTACCATCATGTCGGCCTCTATGCTTACCGCCGCGAAGCACTCGAGCGTTTCGTCGCGCTGAAGCCGTCGCCGCTCGAACGGCGCGAGCGGCTGGAGCAGTTGCGGGCGCTGGAAGCCGGCATGCGCATCGACGCCGAGATCGTCCAGTCGCTGCCGCTCGGCGTCGACACGCCGGAAGACCTCGAACGCGCCAGACAGATCCTTTCAACCTGAGATATCGGCATGCCTGAAAAGACCAACAGAATATCCTTCCAGGGCGAGCCGGGCGCCAATTCCGACACCGCCAGCCGCAACATGTTCCCTTCGATGGACCCGTTGCCCTGCCCGACCTTCGAGGATGCCTTCAACGCGGTCGAGACCAACAAGGCCGACCTTGCCATGATCCCGATCGAGAACACCATTGCCGGGCGCGTCGCCGATATCCATCATCTCTTGCCGGAATCGAAGCTGCACATCATCGGCGAATATTTCCTGCCCATCCATTTCCAGCTGATGGTGTTGCCGGGCGTCAGGCGCGACGAGATCAAGACGGTGCACAGCCACATCCACGCGCTTGGCCAGTGCCGCAAATACATCCGCAAGAACGGCTGGAAGGCGATCGTCGCCGGCGACACGGCCGGCGCCGCCAAGATGGTCTCCGAGGTCAAGGACCGCACCATGGCGGCGCTGTCGCCCGCGCTGGCAGCGACCCTCTACGGGCTCGATATCATCGAGCAAAACGTCGAGGACACCGACTCAAACGTCACCCGCTTTGTCGTCCTGACCAAGAACAAGCAATGGGCCGAGCGCCCGTCGCCTGACGTCAAGATGATGACGACCTTCATCTTCCGCGTCCGCAACGTGCCGGCCGCACTCTACAAGGCGATGGGCGGCTTCGCCACCAACGGCATCAACATGACCAAGCTGGAGAGCTACCAGCTGGGCGCTTTCACGGCGACGCTGTTTTACGCCGACATCGAGGGCCATCCCGACGACCCGCTGGTCAAGCTGGCGCTGGACGAGCTTCGTTTCTTCTCGCGCGAAGTGCGGATTCTGGGCGTCTATCCGGCCAGTGGGTCGCGTGAGCAGTGGAAGGTGGCGGACTGATCGCTACTGGGCATGATCTCCGGACAAACGAAACCGTTTGTCCTAGAAAACCGGTTTCCACTTTTCGGGACCATGCCCTAGATCACCGCGCCTAGCGGCACATAGTCGATCTCCATGAAGGTCTCGACCTCCGGCACTCAGCGGTCGCGCACGAAGGCGACATGGTCGGGATGGTCGTTGTACCTGTTGTAGGCGGCCTGGTCGGCGAACTCCATCGAGAAGCCGAAACGATAGTCGTTCTTGGGGCTGATCTGCCGCAATTGCTCGAAATGCGTAACGCCTCTGATCGCGGTGAGGATTTTCTTGGCGTCGACCAGGAACCGCTTTTCCTCCAGCGAATGCGGCGGATGCTTCAGCGTGAAAACGACGGTGTGACGGATCATGTCCTGCTCCTGCAATGTCTTTCGGTGTTCGCTGCCATCATTCCGAGTCGACCCAAGCGCGGATAAGGTGATGCGCAATGGCGCCTTTCGGCGGCGTGACCAGATTGTCCTTGTGCGTCCTTTCCAGCATCAGGCGCACCTCGTCGCGAAAAAACCAGCGGCAGTCCTCAAGCTCGTTGAGATCGGCCTGGATGTCGTCGTTGAGCGGCTCGCCGAAGCAGCCGATCATCAGCGAATAGGGAAACGGCCAGGGCTGGCTGGCGTGGTAGACGACGCGGCCAAGCCGGATGCCGGCCTCTTCCAGCGTCTCGCGGCGCACCGCCGCCTCGATCGTCTCGCCCGGCTCGATGAAGCCGGCAAGGGCCGAGTACATGCCCGGCGCGAAATGCCGGCCGCGCCCGAGCAGGCACTTCTCCCGCGTTGCCGTCAGCATGATCGCCACCGGGTCGGTGCGCGGAAAATGCTCGGTGCCGCAATTCGGGCAATGGCGCTTGTAGCCGCCTGCCCGCATCTGCGATTCTGTACCGCATTTGCTGCAGAAGCGATGGCTGGCATGCCAGGCAAGCAGGGCCGCCCCTTGCGCCATCGCGCCAGCCGCCGCCTCGTCGATCAGCCCTTGCATGTAGACCGAGCGGTAGTCGATGGCCTTGACTGTTTCCGGAAGCTGTTCGGGTTCGACGCCGGCGGGCACGGCCAGCACCGGTCCTCGTTCGGAAAAGCCGAGCAGGATGCCTTGCGCCAGGGAAACCTTGAAGGGCTCGCTCTCGGTGGCGCCGAACCAGGGATCGAGAGCGCCGCCATCGCCGAGCTTCAGATAGAGCCGGCCGCCATGCATCAGAAGCAGCCGCGTCGCCGGATCGGCCAGCGCCTTGTCGACCGAGTCGTCGGCCCGGTTCTCGGACTGCCGGTCGATCGTGTTGCCGGCGAAGCCGACGAACTGGCTCGGCTCGCGCAAAGGCGCGTCAAACAGGCGGAAGCTCATGGGGACTCTGGAATATGTTGAGGGATGGACACTGGGAACGCTTATAGCGCCGCCTTGATCGTTTCGGCAAACCGTCGCAAGTCGGAACGTTGATAGGGCTCTCGCAGGCCATGTCCCCACACAGGGCCTGGCCAGCCGGGATCGCCTTCCGAACGCGCGATGACATGGATGTGCAGCTGGCGCACGATGTTGCCGAGCGCGCCGGTGTTGATCTTGGCGCAGCCGGTCGCCTTCTTCAGCGCCTGCGCCACCATATTGGTCTCGAAGGTCAGCATCGCCTGGTCGAGCGGCGTCATGTCATGGATTTCCTCCGCGCCGGGCCGCTGCGGCACCAGCAGCAGCCATGGCCAGCGGCGGTCGTTCATCACCCGCAATTCGCACAGCCCAAGCCACATCAACTGTTCGCTGTCCGCCTCCAGCCGTGCGTCCAGCGTAAATCCGGCCTCCAGGCCCGGCAACATCGGCGTTTCCCTTGCTTTTCTTGGTTTGCTCAACACATGAAGGCTAGAGCGGCGGCAAGGGGGCTGCAAGCGAATCATTGCGCCCTCACGGTTTGGTGCGCCGATTCGACATTTAACGATTTCTTCGGCGGACTTGCATTTCGTCGCGCAATTGCCGATATGGAAAGCGGGAGGTTGGTGGTGGACGATCCACTCGCCAACCGGGTCAGGTCCGGAAGGAAGCAGCCCTAACGAGCCCGGAACGGGTCATTGTTCCAGCCTCCCACCTCATCGGCCCCTCTCGCGACATTGACGACGCATTGCAGCGCGGGCGAGACTATGCGCAGGAATCGGCCGCCTTCGGGCGCGGCCATTTGGAGCTTTACGGGCGTATGAGCGAAGCCGGAAATTCGGGACCAAAAAGCCTGGAGATAGGCAAGGCCGCCGCCTATCGCGTGCTGGCGCGCAAGTACCGTCCTTCGAATTTTTCCGAGTTGGTCGGCCAGGAGCCGATGGTGCGCACCCTCACCAACGCCTTTGCCACCGGCCGCATCGCCCAGGCCTGGATGCTGACCGGCGTGCGCGGCGTCGGCAAGACCACGACGGCGCGCATACTCGCGCGGGCCCTGAATTATAAAACCGCCGATATCGACCAGCCTTCGGTCGACCTCGCCGTCCTCGGCGAACATTGCCAGGCGATCATGGAAGGCCGCCATGTCGACGTCATCGAGATGGACGCCGCCTCGCACACCGGCATCGACGACATCAGGGATATCATCGAGCGCGTTCGCTATGCGCCGGTCTCGGCCCGCTACAAGGTCTACATCATCGACGAAGTGCACATGCTGTCGACGCAGGCCTTCAACGGCCTGCTGAAGACGCTGGAAGAGCCGCCGCCGCACGTCAAATTCATCTTCGCCACCACCGAAATCCGCAAGGTCCCGATCACCGTCCTGTCGCGCTGCCAGCGCTTCGACCTGAGGCGCATCGACGCCGGCGCGCTGGTCGCGCATCTGTCCTCGATCTCGGCCCAGGAAGGCATTTCTGTCGACGACGACGCGCTGGCGATGATCGCGCGCGCCGCCGAAGGCTCGGCCCGTGATTCGCTTTCCATCCTCGACCAGGCGATTGCCCATGGCGCCGGCTCTGTCGGCGCCGATGCGGTTCGGGCGATGCTCGGGCTCGCCGACCGCGCCCGCATCGTCGACCTGTTCGAACATGTGATGAAGGGCGATGTGGCGGCAGCCCTTGGCGAATTCCGTGCGCAATATGACACCGGCGCCGATCCAGCCGCCGTGCTGACCGATCTTGCCGAATTCAACCATCTCGTCACCCGGCTGCGTTTCGTGCCGACGGCCATCGAGGATGCCTCGCTATCTGAGGACGAGCGGCAGCGCGGCGCCGATTTCGCCAGGACGCTGTCGGTCAGGGTGCTGTCGCGGACATGGTAGATGCTGCTCAAGGGCATTCCCGAAGTGCAGTCCTCCAACCGGCCGGTGAGTGCCGCCGAAATGGTGCTGATCCGGCTGGCGCATGCCGCCGATCTGCCGACGCTGGACGAGGCGCTGAGATCGCTCGAGGGCGCTGCGCCCATGCAGAATGGCGCGCCGCGCCCGAATGGGACGCCGGCAAGTTCCGGCAATGGCGGTGGTGCCGGCGCGGTGGCGCAGACGCGCATGCCATCCGGATCGGGCGGGGCACAGAGCATGCGGCTGGTCGAGGCCTCGCCTGCTCCCGTTGCCTACGTCGCTCCGCCGGAGCCTGCCATGGAATCGGCGCCGCTGAAATCGCTGGCCGACATCATTGCCCTGGCCGATGCGCAACGCGACATCGCCTTCAAGGTGCTGGTCAAGAGCTGCATCCGGTTCGTGCGTATCGAGCCCGGCCGCATCGACGTCGGCCTGACCAGCGATGCGCCCAAGATGCTGCTCAACGACCTGACGACGAAGCTTCGCGCCTGGACCGGCCGCAGCTGGCTGGTCTCGCTGTCAAAGGAAGAGGGCGGCCAGACGCTCGCCGAAATGGAATCGGCCAAACGCGAGACGGCATTTCTCGATGCCAAGAGCGATCCCACCGTGGCCGCCATCCTGGCGCGCTTTCCCGGTGCCAAGATCATCGACGTGCGCATTCCAGACGCGCCGGAAGCCGAAACGACAGAGGCTGAAGTGCCGGTAGAGCCGCCGGCTGACGACGATGAAACCTGATCCAGCCACGAATCCGCAAAGGACCCGACCATGAAAGATCTTCTCGGCCTGATGGGCAAGGCGAAGGAAATGCAGGCCAAGTTCCAGGCCATGCAGGACGAGATCGCCACGCTGGAAGCGTCCGGCCAGGCCGGCGGCGGCCTGGTCAATGTGACGCTGACCGGAAAATTCGAGATGAAGTCGCTGAAGATCGATCCGTCTCTGTTCAAGGAAGACGATGTCGAAATCCTGGAAGACCTGGTGCTGGCCGCTCACAACGACGCCAAGACCAAGGTCGAGCAGATCATGCAGGAAAAGACCAAGGCGCTGACCGCAGGTCTGCCGATCCCGCCGGGAATGAAACTGCCCTTCTAGCATTCGGCGCGCGCGCCCATGATCGCCATGACCGAAGAGCCCTCCGAAAGACTGATCGAGCAGCGTATCCGCAACAGGATCTACGAGATCCTGGAAATCCTGGCCGATTGTGACGACGGCGTCGATCTCGTCGGCATCAAGGGTTATTTCTATCTGTTCGAGGATTTCGTCCATCGCCCGTCGATCGAAGCCGGCACATCGGCGCTTTCAAAGGACGAGCGCGCGATCGTGCTGGAGATCGCCGAATTCCTGGAGGCGGCAAGCGAGACAAATCCGGACTTCACCAAGGCTGAGTTCATAGACAGCGACTGGCCGGCAAAGATCGCGCCGACGGCCAGGGAGGCGCGGACGCTGTTCCTCCGGCGCGGCCTGTTTTCGGAGAAGGTCGAGGAGCTTGAGCCCGGCCAGCCGGCGGCCATTACAGTGGGGCACTAATTCACTTTTAGGCCATGCAGCTGTACCAATTTGGCAACAGAGCCTCATCAATAACGTTTTGGCCATCATTTTGCCCGAAAGTGTCTCATTCTTGCCGCAGCCTGGGGGCGGGCATGGAAGTGAGAGGGTTACCTGTTGATTGCCACGCGATGGAAGACGCCGCTGTTGCTCTGCGCCGTCATTTCACCCCTGTTTTTGGCTGCCTGCAGCCAGACCACGTCACACGGCATGTCCGTCGCCAGCCTGACCGACGCCATCACGCCGGGTTTCCTCAGCTCACGGGCCTACAGCCACACGCCGAAGGACAAGGAATGCCTGGAACGGGCGATGTTCTTTGAATCCAACCGATCGAGCCGCGACGGCATGATCGCGGTCGGCACGGTGGTGATGAACCGGCTGCGCTCCGGCAAGCACGGCAGCACCATCTGCCAGGTGGTGGGCGAGCGCGGGCAGTTCGCCCCCGGCGTCATGACAAGGCCGATGAATTCACGCGCAATGCCCGATGTCGAAGAGGCTGCCGAGGCGGTGCTCAAGGGTGAGCGCAAGGCCAAGCTCAAGAACACCATGTTCTTCCACACCGCCGGCTTACGCTTCCCCTACAAGAACATGCACTACACCATGGTTGCCGGCGGCAATGCCTTCTACGAGAAGCGCGGCCGCAACTGGCAGCCGCTGCCGGACGAGCCGCAGGTCGCCATTGCCTCGGCGGCGCCGCAGAAGCCAGCGGAGCCGGTGACGATGGTCGCGTCCGCCGAGCCGGTGCGCCCGGCCAAGCCGGCGACCGTCCGGTCCGTCCCTGCCCAGCAGACCTATTTGACCGCGGCCGCCGCGCCGACCGCGAAATCCGCGCGTGTCTCGGCGGAGCCGACGGTGGTGGCGATGCAGGAGCCGATGGAGGAACCGGATGCCGCCCGTTTTGGCGGAACCTTGAACACAAGGACAAGGGTCATCTCCTCGGTCGAGGAAGCGCCGCAAGAGGCGTCTATGGGATTCCAGTCGACGCCTGAGAACACCGACGCTGTCGGCGCGATGATCGTCAGCCAGGGCCGGCCGCTCGAAACCAACTGATCTGCTCTCCATGGTCCCCATAGGCCCTGCCCATTTTGGTCCGCCAAGGCCAATATGGCGGTCATGCGTATGCGGATGTTCCAAAGCGCTCTGAAAAATCCTAGATCAGAGCGATGTCGAAGCGAATCGCCGGTCCCGAGATCGAACGTCTGATCCAGCTCCTGGCCAAGGTGCCGGGGCTGGGTCCCCGGTCGGCCAGGCGTGCGGCCCTTCATCTGATCAAGAAGAAGGAGCAGCTTTTGTCGCCGCTGGCCGCCGCCATGGCCGAAGCGGCCGACAAGGTGCGCATCTGCTCGACCTGCGGCAATGTCGACACATCGGACCCTTGCATGATCTGCACCGACCCGCGCCGTGACGCCGGCACCATCATCGTCGTCGAGGACGTCTCCGACCTGTGGGCGCTGGAGCGCGCGGCGGCGATGAATGTGCGCTACCACGTACTCGGCGGCACGCTGTCGCCGCTCGACGGCATCGGCCCCGACCAGCTCAACATGCGCTCGCTGGTCGACCGCGTCGCCGGTGGCGAGGTCAAGGAGATCATCCTCGCCGTCAATGCGACGGTGGAGGGCCAGACGACCGCGCATTACCTCACCGATCAGCTGTCCGGCTTCGACATCAAGGTGACACGGCTCGCGCATGGCGTGCCGGTCGGCGGCGAACTCGACTATCTCGACGAGGGCACGCTGGCCGCGGCGCTGCGCTCGCGGACGGCGTTTTGACGCAATTGGCGGGGATGCTTGCTGAGATGACTGCCGCAGAACACAACCTTCGCAATGTCATCTCTGCATTTCTTCTGGCCGCGCTGGCCAGTCTCTTCATTTCCGCTCCCGCCTCCGCCGCAAAGATCGACGACCAGTTCCGCGCCTGGCTGCAGAACGACCTTTGGCCGCAAGCAAGGGCGAAAGGCATTTCCAAAACCACCTTCGATGCCGCCTTTGACGGCATCAAGCCCAATCTGAAGCTGCCGGACTTGGTCAAGCCGGGCGATAAGGCGACCACGCCGCGGAAGCAGCATCAGGCCGAATTCGGCTCACCCGGCGCCTATTTCGCCGAGAAGACCGTTCGCGCGGTGACGGCGGGCGGGCGGGCGCGCGAAGCCACCAATGCCAGGACACTTGCATCAATCGAAAAGCGCTACGGCGTGCCGGGCGAAGTGCTGCTGGCGATCTGGGGCCGCGAGACCGGATTCGGCGCGGCAAAAATACCCTACGACGCCTTCGAGGTGCTGGGCACCAAGGCGTTCATGTCGACCAGGAAGGACTTCTTCCGCACCGAGTTGCTTGCTGCACTCGAGATCGTCGAGCGCGGGCTGGCTCCGGTCGGCGCGATGAAATCGTCCTGGGCCGGAGCGCTCGGCCAGCCGCAATTCATGCCGAGCTCGTTCCTGAAACATGCCGTCGATTTCGACGGCGACGGCCGCGCCGACATCTGGAACTCGACGCCGGACGTGCTGGCCTCGATCGCCAATTATCTCGTCCATTACGGTTGGGTAAAGGGCCGTGGCTGGGGTTTCGAGGTGACGGTGCCGGAAAGCGTTTCCTGTTCGTTGGAAGGCCCGGACCAGGGCAAGAAAATCTCGCAATGGGCTGATATGGGCATCAAGCGCGTTGGCGGCAAACCGTTTCCGGCAAGTGAGCTGAAGGCCGAGGGTTTTCTGTTGATGCCGGCAGGGCGCAGCGGCCCGGCCTTTATCGCCACACCCAATTTCTACGTGCTGAAGCAATACAACACCAGCGACCTCTACGCGCTGTTCATCGGCCACGGCGCCGACCGCATCGCCCATGGCGATGGCAATTTCGCCGGCAGCTGGGGCGCGGTTGGCGGGCTCCACCGTTCGGACATCGCCGCTCTGCAACGCGCGCTGGAAGCCCAGGGCTATGATGTCGGCAGCGCCGATGGCCTGCCCGGCTTCAAGACCCGCCGTTCGATCGGCACTTGGCAAGCCAAGAACGGGCGCGCCGCCACCTGCTTCCCTGACGCCGGCCTTGTCGCGGCTCTGAAGTAGCCGCGACATTCGCCAGATTTTCCCGATCGGCAGCCTCTATTGGCTGGCTTATGCGTCGACATCCACCGGCCTTTCTGGCCCATTGAGCCGTCGTATAAATGCTCGTTGCCCGCCACGAGGCCGCCGGATATGGTGTTGACCAACTGGACAAAAACCGCAACGGTAAGAGGTCAGTGGGGCCGTCTCAAGGCCCGAAAAGAATTCCACAACCCTGAGCCGGGAACTCAGGTCAACAAACAACAAAACAGGGAACAATCACGATGATGATGGAAAAGTTTGCTCTACGCTCTCGCTTCCTGCTCGCGGGTGCAGCCATGTCCGCGCTGCTTCTGGCCGGCGCACCCGCCGGTGCGGTCACGCCCGCCGACACGCTGGTCGAAGGTTTCGCGATCGACGACATCATCTCCATGGATCCGGGCGAGGCGTTCGAGCTGTCGACCGCCGAGGTCACCGGCAACACCTATGATCTGCTTGTCCGTCTCGACCTCAGCGACACCTCCAAGGTCAAGGGAGACCTTGCCGAAAGCTGGACCGTCTCCGACGACGGCCTGACCTACACATTCAAGCTCAAGCCCGGCCTGAAATTCGCCTCCGGCAATCCGATCACCGCCGCCGACGTCGCCTGGTCTTTCGAACGTGTGGTCAAGCTCGACAAAAGCCCGGCCTTCATCATCGGCCAGTTCGGCATCAACGGCGACAACGTCGCCGAGAAGGCCAAGGCGGTCGACGAGACCACCTTCCAGTTCACCGTCGACAAGGCCTATGCCCCGAGCTTCGTGCTGAACTGTCTGTCGGCAACGGTCGCGTCGGTGGTCGACGCCAAGCTGGTCAAGGAACATGTCGCTGCGGTGACGCCGAGCGCCGACTACAAATGGGACAATGATTTCGGCAATGCCTGGCTGAAGACCGGCTATGCCGGCTCCGGCGTCTTCAAGCTGCGCGAATGGCGTGCCAATGAGGCAGTCGTTCTCGAGCGCAACGACAATTACTACGGCGAGAAGGCCAAGCTTGCCCGCGTCATCTACCGCAACATGAAGGAAAGCTCGGGCCAGCGCCTGGCGCTCGAAGCCGGCGACATCGACGTTGCCCGCAATCTCGAGCCGAACGATCTCGACGCCATCGCCAAGAATGCTGATCTGACCTCGACCAGCGCGCCGAAGGGCACGGTCTATTACATCAGCCTCAACCAGAAGAATGCCAACCTTGCCAAGCCGGAGGTACGCCAAGCGTTCAAATACCTGGTAGACTATGATGCGCTGAGCTCGACGATCCTCAAGGGCATCGGCGAAATCCACCAGACCTTCCTGCCCAAGGGCGTGCTCGGCGAATTGGATGAGAATCCGTTCAAGCTCGATGTCGCCAAGGCCAAGGAATTGCTGGCCAAGGCCGGTCTGCCCGACGGCTTCAGCGTAACCATGGACGTACGCACCGGCCAGCCGACGACCGGCATGGCGGAATCGATCCAGCAGACGCTTGGCCAGGCCGGCATCAAGCTCGAGATCATCCCGGGCGACGGCAAGCAGACGCTGACCAAATATCGCGCCCGCAACCACGACATCTATATCGGCCAGTGGGGCCAGGACTATTTCGACCCGAATTCCAACGCCCAGACCTTTGCCTCGAACCCGGACAATTCGGATGCGGGCAAGTCCAAGACGCTCGCCTGGCGCAACGCCTGGGACATTCCGGACCTGACCAAGGAAACGGAAGCAGCACTGCTCGAGAAGGACGCCGGTAAACGCGCTGACATGTACAAGGATCTGCAGAAGAAGATCCTGGACACCAGCCCCTTCGTCGTCATCCACCAGCAGCTGGAAGTCGCCGGCCTGCGCAAGAACCTCAAGGGCTTTGCGCTCGGCCCGAGCTTCGACAGCAATTTCGTCGGGCCGGTGTCCAAGGAATAGTGCTCGCGGACACGCCGCATGAGCACGGTTGAAAAGGAAGTGGCGGCGGGGCGTGGCAGCGCCCGCGCCGTCGCTATTGCGTCATCGCTTGGCCGTTTCCTGGTCATTGCGATCACGACCTATCTTGGTCTGCTCGCGGTCACCTTCTTCATCGGCCGCGTCATTCCGATCGACCCGGTGCTGGCGGTGCTCGGCGACCGGGCGCCGGCCAATGTCGTCGAGCGCACGCGCCGGGAGATGGGCCTCGACCTGCCGTTGATCGAGCAGTTCTACATCTATGTGAAAAATGCCCTGAACGGTAATTTCGGCATCTCCGTGCTGACCACCAATCCGGTCATGACCGACATTCGCCGGGCGCTGCCGGCCACCACCGAACTGGCGACGCTGGGAACGCTTATCGGGGCGCTGTTCGGCGTGCCGCTCGGCGTGCTGGCGGCGGTCAAGCGCGGCAGTCTCATCGACCAGATCGTGCGCATCATCGGCCTGATCGGCTATTCCGTGCCGATCTTCTGGCTCGGCCTGCTGGCGCTGGTGCTGTTCTATGCCAAGCTGCAATGGGTTGCCTTCCCGGCGCGGCTCGACGTCGTCTACGAATACACTTTTACGCCGATCACCGGCTTCTATCTCCTCGACTCCGCGATGCAGGGGCAGTGGGACGTGTTTTACGACGCCTTCCGCCACATCATCCTGCCGGCATCGCTGCTCGGCTACTTCTCGCTCGCCTATATCAGCCGCATGACGCGCTCGTTCATGCTCAACGAACTGTCCCAGGAATACATCGTCGCGGCACGCGCCAAGGGCCTGTCGGAAACCCGCATCATCTGGGGCCACGCGCTGCGCAATGCGGCGGTGCCGATGGTGACGGTGATCGCGCTCTCCTATGCCGGGCTGCTCGAAGGCTCGGTGCTCACCGAAACAGTGTTCTCGTGGCCGGGCATCGGCCTTTACATCACCAATTCGCTGCAGAACGCCGACATGAATGCGGTGCTCGGCGGCACCATCGTCATCGGCTCGGTTTTCATCGCCATCAATCTCCTCTCCGACCTGCTGTATCGGGTGCTCGATCCGAGGACGAAGGTTCAATGAGCAGAGGTATTCCACTTTCGGGCCTAGAGCAGTTCACCGTTTCACGGAAACGGCGACCCGCTCTAACTCCTTATTTTTACGCAATTCCGGACGGAAAACCGTTTCACACTTTTCCTGGAATTGCTGCGGCCAATCACCCCCACTCCGGCCCTTCGGGCCACCTCTCCCCCTGCCCGGGGGAGAGGAAAAGCCGGTCGCACGCCCGGCGCCTTTCATCTCCCCCGTCGAGCGGGGGAGAGGTGGTCTGCGAAGCGGGCCGGAGTGGGGGTCGACAGTACCAAGAGGCATCGTCATGACCGCCTCCGACGCCCGCCCTCTCTCCCGTCGCGACTGGCTGCTCAGCGAGCGGCCGGCCTCGCGCATGCAGGCAAGGCTCGGTCGCGCCTATGTGGCGTGGCGGCGCTTTTCCGCCAACCGTCTGGCCTTTCTCGGCCTGCTCATCATCGTTGCCCTGCTGGTCGTTGCCGCCCTTGCCGGCGTGCTGGCACCTTATTCTCCGACGTTCGGCGACCTGAAGAACGCGCGCCTGCTGGCGCCGAGCGCCGAGCACTGGTTCGGCACCGATGATCTCGGCCGCGATATCCTGTCGCGCATCCTCTACGGCTCGCGCTGGACCCTTTATGTGGTCATCCTGGTCGCCATCATCGCGGCACCGATCGGCCTTCTGGTCGGCACGGTGGCCGGCTATGCCGGCGGCTGGACCGATGCCATCCTGATGCGCATCACGGACATCTTCCTCGCCTTTCCCAAGCTGATCCTGGCGCTGGCCTTTGTCGCAGCACTTGGCCCCGGCATCGAGAATGCGGTGCTGGCCATCGCCATCACCTCATGGCCGCCCTACGCCCGCATCGCGCGGGCAGAGACGCTGACGGTGCGCAATTCCGATTACATCAAGGCGGTGCAGCTGATGGGCGCCTCGCCCTTCCGCATCGTGCTGCGCCATATCATGCCGCTTTGCATTTCGTCCCTGATCGTCAGGGTGACGCTCGACATGGCCGGCATCATCCTGACCGCCGCCGGGCTCGGTTTCCTCGGCCTCGGCGCGCAACCGCCGCTGCCCGAATGGGGCACGATGATCGCGTCGGGTCGCCGCTTCGTGCTCGACCAGTGGTGGGTGGCCGGTGCGCCGGGCTTCGCCATCCTCATCGTCAGCCTCGGCTTCAACCTGCTCGGCGACGGCCTGCGCGACGCGCTCGATCCTCGCAGTGGTGACCAATGAGCAGGGAAACGAAGACGCTTCTCGACGTCGACGACCTGCGCGTCACCTTCCCGACCCGCACCGGTCTAATCGAGGCGGTGCGCGGCGTTTCCTTTTCGCTCGGCCGCGAACGGCTCGGCATCGTCGGCGAGTCGGGCTCGGGAAAATCGCAAACCGGCCGCGCCATCATGGGGCTGACGCCGCCGCAGGCCTGGATATCGGCCAACAAGCTCGCCTTCGACGGCATCGACCTGCTCAGCGTCTCGGCGCGCGAACGTCGGAAGCTGCGCGGCAAACGCATCGCCATGATCCTGCAGGACCCGAAATATTCGCTCGACCCTGTCATGAGCATCGGCCGCCAGATCGTCGAGACCCTGCGCACCCATGAAAAGGTCGGCAAGGCCGAGGCACGCGACCGCGCATTGGCCATGCTGGAGGCGGTGCAGATCCGTGATCCCTCTCGCGTCTTCAACCTGCATCCGCATGAAGTTTCGGGCGGCATGGGCCAGCGCGCCATGATCGCCATGATGCTGATCGCCGGTCCGGAAATGATGATCGCCGACGAGCCGACCTCGGCGCTCGACGTCACCGTGCAGCTTGATGTGCTCGGCATTCTCGACCGGCTGGTCAGTGAGCGCGGCATGGGGCTGATCTTCATCTCGCACGATCTGCGCCTGGTCTCGTCCTTCTGCGACCGCGTCATCGTCATGTATGCCGGCAAGGTGGTAGAGCAGCTCAAAGCGTCCGAACTCGGCCATGCCCAGCATCCCTACACGCGCGGCTTGCTCAATTGCATGCCCAAGATCGGCGCCGACCGCCACCCGCTGCCGGTGCTCGACCGCAAGCCGGAGTGGGCGGCATGACTTCCGCGATTGCCGTCGACAGGCTGGAAGTGATCTTCGACCGTTTTCGCGCACTGAAGGGCGTCAGCCTCGACGTGCAGCCGGGCGAATCCTTCGGCCTGGTCGGTGAATCCGGCTCCGGCAAATCGACGCTGCTGCGGGCCATCGCCGGCCTTGCACCGGTCGCTTCGGGCGGCATCGCCGTCAACGGCAAGACGCTCGGCGCACGCCGCGACAAGGCCTTCTACCGCGAAGTGCAGATGGTCTTCCAGGATCCGTACGGCTCGCTGCACCCGCGCCAGACCGTCGACCGTCTGCTGCAGGAGCCGCTTGCCATCCATGGGTTTGCCGACGGCGAAAAGCGCATCCAGCGGGCGCTCGACGAGGTCGGCCTCGGCAACGGTTTTCGGTTCCGCTATTCGCACCAGCTCTCCGGCGGCCAGCGCCAGCGCGTGGCGATTGCGCGTGCACTCATTCTCGAACCGTCGATCCTGCTGCTCGACGAGCCGACCTCGGCGCTCGATGCCTCGGTGCAGGCGGAAGTGCTCAACCTGTTGGAAGAGGTACGCAAGCGGCGCAAGCTGACCTTCCTGATGGTCAGCCACGACCTCGCCATCATCACCCATATGTGCGAGCGGCTGATGGTGATGCAAAGCGGCGAGGCGGTGGAGAATCTGGCGGCGGCTGAACTTGTCGAACGCCGCGTGACCAAGGATTATACGCGCAATCTTTTGCGGGCCAGCGATGGGTTTGTGAGAACCGCCTGAATTCGTTTTCTCTTTTGCGCCGAACAACCATCTTGGGGACTGCCCGTGGAGGAATGGAAATTTGCGGATCCGCCCAATCTCGCGGTGTTGTCGGACAAGAGCCTATTAAAACGTGGCGACTGGATCGCATACGTTGTGCATGAAGATGACGACGACGACAGCTACAACGACGAAGGTGGCAGTTGGCAATTCTACAGTAGCGACATTCGAGATTGGGATGAACGCGAAATAATGCTCGTAGGCCTGCAAGAGGTGGTTCAACTGGATGAAACCATCCTGGAGTTGGCCGATTTGCCGAAACGTTGGCGTGCTTGGCGCGCCTCGAAATCGTCGCCATGGCGGCGCGCCAAGTCACGCCCCGTACCCTCCAACGACAACGAGTGACCCGCCAAAGCCTTAAGTCTGGGCTTGCACCGGTTCGCCGCTCTCCACGGGTGGCTCTTCCTGGGCTTTCGGCTCCTTGATCCTGAACCACGTCACATAAAGCGCCGGCAGGAACAGCAGCGTAATCGCCGTGCCGGCAATGATGCCGCCCATCATGGCATAGGCCATCGGCCCCCAGAACACTTCACGTGCGATCGGGATCAGCGCCAGGCTGGCGGCGGCGGCCGTCAGCGCGATCGGCCGCATGCGGTGTTCCGTCGCTTCGATGACAGCGGCCCAGCGGTCCTTGCCTTCCCGGACGAGATCCTCGATCTGCACGATCAGGATGACCGAATTGCGGATCAGGATGCCGATCAGCGCCAGCACGCCGAGGATGGCGACGAAGCCGAGCGGTGCTCCGCTCGGCACCAGGGCCGCCACCACGCCGATCAGGCCGAGCGGCGCCACGGCCACCACCAGGAACAGGCGCTGGAAACTCTGCAACTGCACCATCAGGATCGTCGCCATGACGAACAGCATCAACGGCACGACGGCGGCGATTGGTCCCTGGCTTTTGGCACTCTCCTCGACCGAGCCGGCGGTGGCGATCGAATAGCCCGGCGGCAGCTTGGCGGTGAAGGCATCGACCGACGGCTTCAACTCGTTGACGACGGTGGCCGGCAGCACGTCGCCGACCAGTCCGGCGCGCACGGTGATGGTCGGGATGCGGTCGCGTCGCCACACCGTTGGCTGCTCCAGATCGTAGCGGAAGTTGGCGACGGCCGCGAGCGGGATCGCCTCGCCGGTACTGGTCGGCAGCTGCATGTTCTGCAAGGTTTCGATCGAGCCGCGTTCGGACCCACGCGAGCGCGCCACGACATTGATCAGATAGGTGGCGTCGCGCACCTGCGTGATGGTGGCGCCGCCGACCGTACTGTTCAGCGCGCTGGCGATGTCGGAGGAGGTGATACCGAGCTGGCGTGCCTTGTCCTGCAGCACGTCGACCCTCAGCACACGCTGCGGCTCGTTCCAGTCGAAGGTCGGCGCTGCTAGCTTTGGATTGGCGGAGATGACACCGGCGAATTGCTGCGCCAGTTCGCGCACCGTCTGGATGTCGGGACCGCCGACGCGATATTGCACCGGGCGGCCGACCGGCGGTCCGAGTTCGAGCGGCTTGACGAAGGCGTCGGTGCCGACGAACTCCTCGCGTAGCAGTTTTTCAAGCGCCGGCTTGACCCGGTTGCGGGCCGCGATGCTTTTGGTGACGATGACGGTCTGGCCGAAATAGGGGTTGGCCGGCTGCACGTCATAGGCGAGCACGAAACGCACCGCGCCCTGGCCGATATAGGACGAAAAATGGTCGATGTCGGGATTGCCGACCAGCGCCCGCTGCTCGAACCGCTCCATCTGGTCGCGCGTATCGGCGATCGAGGCATTCTGCGGCAGGTTCCAGTCGACGATCAGCTCCGGCCGGTCCGATGGCGGAAAGAACTGCTGCTGCACCAGCCCGAAGCCGGCGATCGAGCCGGCAAACAAAAGCACGGTGACGATGATGGTCAGCCAGTGATGGCGCACCGAGCCGACAAGCACGCGCCGGAAAAGCGAGGTGAAGCGGCCAGGCTGGTCGTGATGCTTGGCTTTCATCGTCGCCGGCAGGATGGTGACGCCGAGCAGTGGCGCAAACAGCACCGCAACGATCCATGACACCAGCAGCGAAACGGCGATGACCACGAACAGGGTGAAGGTATATTCGCCGGCGGCGCTGTTGTTGAGGCCGATCGGGATGAAGCCGGCGACCGTCACCAGCGTACCGGTCAGCATCGGAAAGGCGGTCGATGTGTAGACATAGGTCGCCGCCTTGCGCAGATTGTCGCCGACCTCCAGCCGCGCCACCATCATCTCGACCGCGATCATCGCGTCGTCGACCAGAAGCCCGAGCGAGATGATCAGCGCCCCCAGGGAAATACGCTGCAGCGAAATGCCGAGATAAGCCATGACCGTGAAGGTGATGGCCAGCACCAGCGGGATCGACAGCGCCACGACGAAGCCGGCGCGCATGCCGAGGCTGATGAACGACACGGCGAGCACGATGGCGACCGCCTCGAACAGCGCGCGCGTAAAGCCCGAGACGGCCTCCTCGACGATGACCGGCTGGTCGGCCACCAGATGCACGCCGACACCGACCGGCAGGTCGGCCAGCACCTTGTCCATCTCCTTGTGCAGCGCCTCGCCGAATTCGAGCAGGTTGGCGTTGGGTTTCATGCCGATGGCGAGCCCGATGGCGTCCTGGCCGTTGAAGCGGAACAGTGCCGTAGGCGGATCGACGTAGCCGCGCGTGATCGTCGCCACGTCGCTGAGGCGGAAGAAACGGTCATCGACCCGCAGATTGATGG